>JASLIY010000330.1 GCA_030152675.1 Acinetobacter sp. | reverse complement strand
CATTCCATGGGTTGATTAATCTCAACTGTCATATGCGCTAGCGCCGTGATCTCTGCACATACTGCACGTAACAGGTCAGCACTGAGATCATGCCGCTTGGTTTCGAGTGCCAATATGCAAGAAAATTTTGCATTCGCCACTTTTGTTAGGTGTAAATCAGTGATCTGAATCGTAGCATCAAAGGCCATGATTAGATCTTGAATCTGTTGTACCACCGGATCATCCATATCAGCATCGATCAGAGTTTTGGCACTGACTTTGATTAAACCCAATGACCATTTCGCCACCAATACCGCACCGACAATTCCCAACACGGCATCTAAAAAGGTCCAACCCCAGTATTTTCCAGCGATCAAAGCCACGATCGCCAACACTGAAGTCACGGCATCGGCAACAACATGTAAAAAGGCCGCACGATGATTGAGATCATGTGCCTGATGTTGTTGCGCTGTTGTGCTGTGAGTGTGAGCAGCATGCCCGCCGAGATGCCGACTGTGGTCATGTTCATCGCGATGATTCTCGTGCGAATGCTCGTGTGAATACTCATGATGACTTCCATTCGAATGTTCATGATGATGCCCATGCGAATGCTCATGATGGTGCCCATTCGAATGTTCATGATGGTGCCCGTGTGAATGCCCATGATGGTGCCCATCATGTAATAACCACGCACAAATGAGGTTGATCAATAAGCCCAAGACTGCGATGGGAATTGCCTCCTGATAGTGGATGGCTACAGGATGAATAAGCCGTTCCACAGACTGGACCGCCATCAAAATTGCCACCAAGATCAATAAGATCGCGCTGCTATAGGCGGCAAGGATTTCGATTTTCCATGTGCCCATACTAAAACGAGGATCATCAGCAAAGTAACGCGCAGCCTGATAGGCGAGATAAGCCAAGCCCAAGGCCAGCAAATGAGAACTCATATGCCAACCATCGGCTAACAAGGCCATGGAGTTAAATACCCATCCGCCCCAAATCTCGGCCAGCATCATCACCGCCGTCAGAACCACCGCATACAATATCCTTTTCTGTGCCAATGGATTGCCCTGATCAAACTGATGTTTGTGCCGGCGTGATAGTGGTTTCATTTGCATAAGCAGTCACCCAACTTCTTGGTTAAAAATATACTCCACCCCAGTATATTTCGAAGTTAAAAAATATACTATAAGGGAGTATATTTTTATTTGGACAACAGCATGGGCCATCTCAATCAAGACAAGAAAGTGCTCAACCGTGTGAAACGGTTACAGGGCCAGTTACGTGCAATAGAGGAAACATTGCAACAAGATCAGCATCAATGTATCGATGTTTTACAACAAGTTGCTGCGGTGAAAGGTGCCATCAATGGCTTAATGAATGAGCTGATCGAAATGCATCTACGTCATCATGTCATCACCGATGCACAAGCGGTAAATGAAGCAGAACTCGATGAATTTTTAAAACTGTTTAAACGCTACACCTAAATTATGATGTCTTGACATACTCCCACCGGCAGTGAGATCAACATCAAGCGGTTGATTTGATTTCACAAACACCTCTCTGTTCAATGTTATGCTCAACGGACTAAGTATTTTGACGAGCCATTCACACTCAAATACCCAACCCAATCAATATCAATGATCAAGCAAGGAATCATGTCATGTGGGATCAACGTTATAGCGATACGGACTATGTTTATGGTAAACGGGCGAATGACTTTCTGATTGAAAATGTTCACCAACTTCCGAAAGGAAAAATTCTCAGCCTCGCAGAAGGTGAAGGTCGTAATGCCGTATTTTTAGCGCAGCAAGGCTATACGGTCACAGCGGTAGATAGTTCTCAGGTCGGTTTGGACAAAGCACAGAAGTTGGCGCAAGAACACGGTGTTGAAATCGAAACAATTCTTGCCGATCTCAATGCATTTGAAATTACCCCCAATACATGGGAGGGCATCATTTCTATCTTCTGTCCGCTGAGTACGCAACAACAGTTGCAACTGTATCCCAAAATTGTCGCAGGACTGAAACCCAAAGGCATCTATTTAGTCGAAGCCTATCGACCTGAACAGCTGGCCTATGCGACCGGTGGCGGTTCATCTGCTGATCATATGACCACCCAAGCCAGTTTAGAACAAGGTCTAAAGGATTTGCAGTTTCTTCACCTTGAGTCACGCGAACGTGAGGTGATCGAAGGCAAATTCCATACGGGGCTGGCTGCAGTCATTCAGGCAATTGCGCAAAAGAACTAAGATACTGCGTATTCATATCTTTCCTCAAAACGCTGCTTTGGAGCATATATGGCGAGCATCCAGTACCATGCTTGGCGACCGTTTATCTTGGTTAGTCTGGCATTGTGTATCGGGACCATGGGTACAGCACTTTCGAGTCCGCTATATCCCATTTATCAACAGGTGTGGCACCTGCTCCCGAGCGATATTACCTATATTTTTATCGCCTATATGTTTGGCTGCCTGAGTACTTTGCTATTTTTGGGCCGCACCAGTAACAGTATCGGCTATATCCGCACCTTACAGCTCGGATTGTTATTTGCCATATTGGGGCTGATTGCTTCAGTACTGGCGAAAGATGCCTATGTCCTTGGACTCGGTCGCTTTATCATTGGCATTGCTTCAGGGCTGATCAGCACCTCTGCCATGTTGGGTCTGATATGTACCATTCCCAAATCCCACCAAGCTTCAGCAGCCCAACTCAGCTCCATCATCACTGTGATTGGTTTTAGTCTGGGTCCTTTTGTGGGCGGAAGCATTGCACAATTTTCAACAGCCCCACTGGTGACACCTTATCTCCCCATTATCGTGGCGGCTGTTATCAGTTTTCTGAGTTTATTTAGCCTCAAAGCCATCGCTTTTGAAAAACAGAAATTCTCTATGGCGCCGCATCTGCAGTATCCGACCCCTGAACATCGAGGCAGCTTTTATTTGGCCAGCTTTGCCGCCTTTTGCGCCTTCGCCAGTTTTAGCTTATTTGCCTCTTTGGCTCCATCTTTTATCAAAGAAATTTTGCCATGGCATGGCCCAATGCTGAGCGGCATGACCATCACCGCGATCTTAGTGGCCTCGGTTGTGGCACAGATTCTCGCAAAACGCATCGCAATGCATTACAGCTTGAGACTTGGTCTCGGACTATTGCTGAGTAGCTATGTGCTGTTGAGCCTATGCATGCTGATGCATTGGCAGTTGCTGTTCTTTGTCAGCGTATTATTTGCTGGCATGGGGCATGGTCTGAGCTTAATCGGTGCATTCGCCATGATTCACCACATGACTCAAGTCGATAATCGCGCTGCAGTGATGGCGACCTATTTGTTCATCGCCTATTGGGGCACCATCTTGCCGATTGTTGCTGTGGGCTATATCTCAGATCATTGGGGATTGAGTGCTGGTGTGATGAGCTTTTGTCTGATGTTGGGTTTAGTCAGCGTATTTCTACTGCTTTATCAAGCTCGAAAACTTAAACCGCGCGAATGATGTAGAGAGAGCAATTTTGTTCTAGACCTGCAATTAGAATGGCTTATTCTGGTGTTGAAATGAAATCAATCCAAGCATGAGAGGAGCAAATTAAAATAAAAACCGAATTTGCTGACTACAAACATGTCCAAGAGCTTGGCGGGCTTGAACTACTTAAAGCATCTTGGTCACGATTTTTTTACTCATCACCCAACGCCTGATCTACGCACTCAATTTTCGCCCTGACATCGTCCATCACCCTTGGCCGATCCGACTTGGCCAAGCATTTTTACTCACCGCGATTTGCATCCCCGTGATATTTTTTGAGGATGAACAACACTTCCGAGGATTATGGCTAAACGCGTATTTTTATGCGGCACTATTCACTGCGGTATTTTTCATGCTTTCAAAACGAATTTTAATCAGTTCAATCGCAGGTTTTATGCTGTTTTATCTGTTGCAGTATTTTATTTTGCTTTAAATCTCTTCCAACTGGTGTTGAGGCGCAGCCTTTGACTGCACCTCAACATGACCGACAAGGATAATGGGTTCCGTTATTTCCCAATACAGAATGAGCCAAAAATCTCACCCAACAAATCATCAGCCCTAAAATCACCGGTGATTTCACCAAGTGAGTTTTGCGCCAAGCGTAATGACTCTGCCACCAATTCACCGGCTTGATAGACCACCAACTGCTCACGTGCTTCAGCCAAGTAATGCTGAGTACGCTTCATTGCGTCGAGATGACGTGTACGCGCGATGAAGCTATCTTCTTCAGGATGAAAGCCTGCATGCGCTGTAATCGCCTCTACAAGCTCTTCAATCCCCATGTCTTGCTGTGCCGAAACCAAGACCTGTCGAAAACCCTGAAAGTCAGTGAGTTGAGCACTCTGATCAGTGAGGTCACATTTATTACCGATCAACATCAAACGTTTAGGATCGAGATGCTCTGCAAAATACTGTTCTGCCAAGGTTAAAGGATTGTCCCCTTGGCTTAAGTCATAGACCAAGAGCAATAAATCCGCCTGCTCAATCTCTCGGATCGCGCGGCGAATCCCTTCTTTTTCAACCACGTCACCCGTTTCACGTAGACCGGCTGTATCAACTAAGGTCATCGGCAGACCGTTTAAACTGATTTTTTCATGCAATACATCGCGTGTCGTACCTGCGATATCGGTCACGATGGCGCGTTCTACGCCAGCCAAAGTGTTGAGTAAGCTTGATTTTCCGGCATTAGGCTTGCCTGCGATCACCACCTGTAAACCTTCGCGCAATAACTGCCCCTGACGTGCAGACTGCTGCACTTGAGTAACAGATGCTTGCACGTCTTCTAACAGATTCAATATTTTCCCATCCGCCAAAAAGTCGATTTCTTCTTCCGGAAAATCAATAGCAGCTTCGACATGTAGACGCAAATGAATCAGCTTTTCTAAAACAGCATTAACCTTAGTTGAAAAGGCGCCTTGCAAAGAGCGCACTGCAGAACGTGCAGCCGCTTGTGAGCTGGCATCGATCAGATCAGCAATGGCTTCGGCTTGAACCAAATCCATTTTGTCATTTTCAAATGCGCGCATGGAGAACTCACCGGCTTTGGCCGCAGTTGCGCCAAGTTCAAGCACACGTGCCAATAAAGCATTTTGAATCACTGGCCCACCATGACCTTGTAGCTCGACCACATCCTCGCCCGTAAACGAATGCGGATTGGGAAAGCACAGCAACAAGCCTTCATCCATGATTTCTGCCGCAGCATCATAGAATTTACGAAAACCGGCCATACGGGCTTGGGGGAGGGGAGCATGACACAGTGCTTCAGCAATGGCATAGGCTTTGGGCCCCGATAGACGAATCACGCCCACACCTCCACGACCAGGGGGTGTCGCAATTGCAGCAATCGTGGTTTGAGTCACTCGGGTAGTCATTGAAAAATTCTCAACTTATGGCCAATAAAAAATCCGCCTAAGATTACCATCTTAAGCGGATTTATTCAGCTTCTCAGTTCAGACTAATTGGCTGAGCTTACATCTTTGTTTAAACGGGCTTTTTCAACACTCTTGTTGATATAGCCTTGCTGCAAAATGGTAATACTGTTGTTGACGATCCAGTATAGAACCAAGCCTGCAGGGAAGAACAACATGAATACAGTGAACATAATCGGCATGATTTTGAACACTTTAGCTTGCATTGGATCAGCAGGTTGCGGATTCAACATTTGCTGAACAAACATGGTCGCACCCATGAGCAATGGCAAGATAAACAATGGATCCATTGCAGATAAATCTTGAATCCACAACATCCATGGTGCATGACGTAGTTCAACACTTTCCATCAATACCCAGTACAAGGCCAAGAAGATCGGCATTTGTAATAATAAAGGTAAGCAACCAGAAAGAGGATTCACCTGTTCACGCTTATACAAAGCCATCATTTCTTGAGAGAAACGCATGCGGTCTTCGCCAAACTCTTCTTTCATGCGTTGCATTTCAGGTGCAATCACACGCATCTTCGCCATCGAACGATAGCTTTTTGAAGATAACGGCCAAAGAATCAATTTCACCAAGATCGTCAATAAGATAATTGACCAACCCCAGTTACCGACGATGTTATGGAAGAATTGTAAGCCCATGAACAAAAGCTTCGCAATTGGCCATAACCAACCATAGTCAACGGTTTGGTTTAAGCCAGCCGCCAAATCTTTCAATTCTGACTGAACTTTAGGACCAGAATAGAAAGTCGCATCCACCGTCATAGTTTTGCCCGCAGGCACATTAATGGTTGGTGAAGTAAAGCCGATGATATTCATACCATCTGCAGACTTACGCGATTCTAGTTTTGCAGTATAGGCTTGATTACCAAAGTGACCTGGAATCCATGCACTGACAAAATAATGCTGAACAACCGCAACCCAGCCGCCTTTGGCATCTACGTTTAGTTTTTCTTCATTAAAGTTGTCAAATTTGAGCTTGTTATAATTCGCATCAGGCGAACCCCAAGCCCCACCCAAGAATGTACCCAGGGTAAAGATCCCCTGATCAGACTTGCCTGGATCTTCCGAATTGTCACGTTTGATTTGACCAAACATTTGACCTTGCCAATTTTGGGTGCTGCGGTTGAGCACTTGATAACTGACATTAATCGGATAAGCATCGGCCTTAAATTCAAAAGTTTTAATGATTTCGACGCCATCGGCAGTCTTATAAACCATAGGTACTTTTAAAACTTTTGCATTTTGACCATTTTCTTGTTTTTGATCTTGAGCATCTGCCAACGTATAAGCTGTTTTATCAACTTCATAGTTTGGACGACCTGTGCGGCTGCTGTCCGGACCATTTAATCCAATCAAACCAGATTGTGCGACATAGGTACGTTGAGCATCACTTTCAAGCATAACAAAAGGCTTTTCGCTGTCTTTACTTTTGTCATGATTCAATAATTCAATACGCACAATATCACCACCTTTTGGATTGATCCAAAGGTGATAAAGGTCAGTCTGTACTGAAATCAGTGGTTGATTTGCTGTGGCTGGTGCAGTCGTAGTTTGTTGTGCAGCAGCAATATTTGCTTGCGGGATATCACTAGCTGTCGCTGTATTTTGTACATTTGGTAGGTCGGCAGAAACATCATGTGCAACAACAGCAGTTGGAGTTTCAACTTTGTTATTATTGCCATGACCATAATCGTTTTGCCACGCCAAAATGAGCAAATATGCGGTGACTAGCATGGCCCCGAGGATAGCAAACCTGGCCCATTGTTGCATACTTAATTAC
>JASLIY010000324.1 GCA_030152675.1 Acinetobacter sp. | reverse complement strand
ATAACGATGCTGATTAAAGCTGGCAATCAGGCGATTGCCTTGTGGGGTAAAAGCCACGCTTTGTGCTTGATCGAACTGCTGGTCATCAACCGGCTGCAATTTAATTTGATGTGCATGCTGGATATTCAAACGCCATAGCGGCGTACGGTTCCAGATCGATGCATGTTGTGTTTGATTGTGCTGCTGACGTAATTGCAATTCAATCCATGCCGCGGCGACGATCAGTTTTGGATCAAACTTTTTCTCAAAATCAAACAATGCTGCGTGTTCACGTTGGATCAAGTTGGTATCTAACTTGGCCTGTTTAAACGAATCGCAGCGCACGATCCGATCGAGGAAGGCAATATTATTGACCAAACCTTCGACATGGAACTCGCCTAAGGCGCGATGCATTTGTACCAATGCCGCTTGACGATTGGGTGCCCAAACGATCAGCTTGGCGATCATCGGGTCATAGAATGTCGTGATTTCATCACCTTGGACGATACCACTATCTACACGAACCGCATCAGTCTGTGCTGGATAATGCAAATAGCTGATTTTTCCGATCGCAGGCAAAAAGTCTTTTTCTGGTTCTTCGGCATAAACCCGCGCTTCAAGCGCATGCCCTTGAATGCTTAACTCATGTTGTTGCTTTGGCAGTACTTCACCTGCAGCAACGCGCAGTTGCCACTCGACCAAGTCTTGACCCGTGATCATTTCAGTGACTGGATGCTCAACTTGCAGACGGGTGTTCATTTCCATGAAATAAGCAGTCCCGTCTTGCTCGACGATAAATTCTACCGTACCCGCACCCACATAGTTGACCGCACGTGCAGCTTCGATCGCAGCTTGGCGCATGTGCTGTAGTTTTTCTTCTGACATGCCCGGCGCTGGTGCTTCTTCGAGTACTTTTTGATGACGACGTTGCACTGAGCAGTCGCGCTCAAACAAGTGCACACAGTTGCCATGCGTATCGGCAAATACTTGTACTTCGATATGGCGTGGATTGACCACATAGCGTTCAACCAAAACATCATCATTCCCAAAGCTGGATTTGGCTTCACTCTTACATGAGGCCAGTGAACTAAGGAAGTCTTTCTCGTTGTCCACCAAGCGCATGCCTTTACCACCACCACCAGCACTGGCTTTAATCAGAACTGGATAGCCAATGGCATTGGCTTGTTGTTTGAGAAAGTCTGCATCTTGGTTTTCACCATGATAGCCCGGTGTTAAAGGTACGCCGGCTTGTTCCATCAAAGCTTTGGAGGTGGACTTTAAACCCATCGCCAAGATTGCGCTGACGGGTGGACCGATAAAGACGAGGCCATTTTTTTCACAGGCAAGGGCAAATTGATCATTCTCAGACAAGAAACCATAGCCAGGATGGATCGCTTGTGCACCGGTATCGAGTGCAGCTTGAATAATTCGATCAATCTGCAAATAGCTTTGTGCTGCAGGAGATTCACCGATATAAATTGCTTCATCGGCTTGTTTAACATGTTGTGACTGTGCATCAGCATCCGAATACACGGCGACCGTTGCGATCCCGAGTTTTTGTGCTGTACGAATCACACGGCAGGCGATCTCGCCACGGTTGGCAATGAGTATTTTTTCAAACATGACTGATTCCTTATTGTTGTTCGGCCTGTGCGTTGATCCATGCTGGGCGCTGTTTATTTAAAAATGCATCAAGACCATTTTTCGCTTCCTGACCTTGGCGCAGATTTGCGATATGTTGTGCGGTCTGGCTGCGAAGTTCCTCATCAAGATCATGGGTTGCCACCATCTCGATCAATTGTTTAGAAGCCGTTTGTGCGGTTGGCCCACCCAAGAGCAGGGCATTGACCAGTGTGGTCACCTGTTGATCTAGTTGCTCTAAGTCGCACACCTCATGTGCCAAACCGATCTGCAGGGCCTGTTGTGCAGAAATACGTTCTGCGGTCAGAAAGTAACGCGATGCTTGGCGTGCACCAATGGCACGGATCACATAAGGACTAATGGTCGATGGTGCCAAGCCTAAACGTACTTCTGAGGTTGCAAACTGCGCATTGCTACTGGCAATACAGATATCACAGGCAGCGGCTAAGCCCATCCCACCGCCCAAGGCCAAACCTTGTACGCGAGCGATCGTCGGTTGTTTTAAGGTCGCCAATTGATGCAACATCTGCGCAAGTTTTTCTGCATCAGCGAGGTTTTCCTGATTGGAGGCCTGACCAGCTTGTTTCATCCAGTTCAGATCTGCACCGGCAGAGAAACTTTTGCCACGACCCGCCAAGATCACCACACGCACATCATCACGCTGATCTAAGTGTTCAAAGCAAGCCTGAAGTTCTGCAATGACTTGTGCATTGAATGCGTTATGCAGTTCAGCGCGATTGATCCAAACGGTTGCGATCTGGGCAGTACATTCGAGTTGTAAATATTCAAAATTCATTTGCTCACCTTACATCCGGAATACGCCAAACTTAGTGTCTTGGATCGGCGCATTTAGCGCTGCCGCCAAACTGAGACCGAGCACTTGTCGAGATTGTGCTGGATCGATGACGCCATCATCCCAAAGTCGGGCAGAGGCATAGTACGGATGGCCTTGGCGTTCGTACTGTTCACGGATCGGTTGTTTAAATTGATCTTCTTCTTCAGCTGACCAAGATTGGGCTTTCATTTCAATTTGATCACGTTTCAAGGTTGACAATACACTGGCCGCTTGCTCGCCCCCCATGACAGAGATCCGTGAGTTTGGCCAAGTCCATAACATACGCGGTGAATAGGCACGACCACACATGCCATAGTTTCCGGCACCAAAAGAACCACCGATGATTAAAGTCAGTTTAGGCACATTGGCATTGGCCACCGCCATCACCAGTTTGGCACCATGTTTGGCGATGCCTTCATTTTCATATTGGCGACCGACCATAAAGCCCGTGATATTTTGGATAAATAACAGTGGAATCTTGCGCTGACAGCACAGCTCGATAAAGTGTGCGCCTTTTTGTGCCGACTCTGAAAATAAAATCCCGTTATTGGCAATGATCCCCACTGGCATGCCATAGAGATGTGCAAATCCCGTAATGAGGGTAGATCCAAAACGTGCTTTGAACTCATCAAAGCGTGAACCATCGACCAAGCGTGCAATCACTTCACGTACATCAAAGGGTTTACGCGCATCGCTTGGGATCACACCATATAACTCTTCTGCTGCATATAAAGGCGCTTCGATCTCAGCCGTGTTGGTCTTCGGCGTGAGATTAAGATTGGCAACGATATTGCGTGCTATCTGTAACGCGTGTTCATCGTTTTCGGCCAGATGATCCGCCACACCTGAAAGGCGCGTATGTACATCACCACCGCCCAAGTCTTCACTACTGACCACTTCACCTGTTGCGGCTTTGACCAAAGGAGGGCCACCAAGGAAAATCGTACCTTGTTCACGCACAATTATGGTTTCATCTGACATCGCAGGTACATAAGCACCACCAGCGGTACAACTGCCCATCACCACGGCGATTTGGGCAATGCCGAGACTCGACATACGCGCTTGGTTGTAGAAGATGCGCCCAAAATGATCTCGGTCTGGAAAGACTTCGTCTTGCATCGGTAAGTAAGCACCTCCCGAATCGACCAAATAGATACAGGTCAGGCGATTTTGCTCTGCAATTTCTTGAGCACGTAAATGCTTTTTCACGGTAAGTGGATAATAAGTACCGCCTTTGACCGTGGCATCATTGGCCACGATCATGCAACTGATCCCGTTGACTTGTCCGATCCCTGCGATCACGCCAGCAGCAGGGACGTCATCCGCATATACCCCATGTGCTGCAAACTGCCCAATCTCCAAAAAGGCACTGCCTGCATCGATAAGTTGGTTAATACGATCACGTGCCAATAACTTGCCACGGGCCAAATGTTTTTGCCGCGCATTTTCACTACCGCCCAAAGCAATGTGATCGGTGACTTGTTTTAAATCATCAACCACCTTTTGCATGGCGGCTTGGTTGGTTTTAAATTCTTCACTTCTGATATTAATTTTGCTGGCAAGTTGATTCATCATGCATATCCTTATTGTGCCTATCCCATGAGCTGCAGTGCGCGCTGTATCCGAAAGATGTTTGTCAGCGCGCATCAGGCAAAGCGATTGTTTCTTTTATGCTTAAACTGTTGATTCAGCTTGGGCATGTCGACGCGAACGCCGACTGATCTATACGTCTGGATCGGTATGTGTTATTTGGTTTCGTTAAATAATTCACGACCGATGAGCATGCGGCGAATTTCAGAAGTTCCTGCGCCGATCTCATACAGTTTGGCATCACGCCAGAGGCGGCCCGTGTTGTATTCATTGATATAACCATTGCCACCCAAGGTCTGAATGGCTTCACCGGCCATCCATGTGGCTTTTTCAGCTGCATATAAAATCGCGCTGGCAGCGTCTTTACGTAGACTACGATCGTGATCGGCTTTGTCACAGGCTGCACCTACCGCATAGACCAGTGCTTTACAGGCCAACCAAGTCGAGTACATGTCGGCGACTTTGCCTTGCATCAATTGAAATTCACCCAGGGCCTGACCGAACTGCTTACGTTCGTGGATATAGGGGATCACTTCATCTAAACACGCATCCATGATGCCGAGTGGCCCAGCACTTAACACCGCGCGTTCATAGTCTAAAC
>JASLIY010000301.1 GCA_030152675.1 Acinetobacter sp. | reverse complement strand
AATCAAGTCCGTATCCAAAGTAAATGCGTTTTCAATCCACTGCAGATCATACGTATATTTGCCGAAGTCATACTGTACGTTTTTTGCAAATTTATAATAAAAATCAAAACCAATCACGTCAAATCGCAAGAATTTTTGCTCAAATTCAGGCTTCTGCATGACAAAACACAATGCGGTTTTGATGATTTTATGCTGCTTGGCTCGCGTGACCACATCAAAGGCACTCCCCCAAGCCGTTTGCGAACGTGCTTTGACTTCAACAAAGACCAAGCGCTCCGCTTGCTGGGCAATTAAATCAATCTCACCATAACGGCTATGATAATTATGTGCCACGATCTCAAAGCCTTGGGCTTCGAGCAACCCTTGGGCTTGTTGTTCTGCCCAAGCGCCTAAACCCTTCATTTTTGGCATGACCAACCTATAGTATGATCGCCAACTTCGCTATATCCGTTTGACTAAAGACCAGCAATGATCCCCTGCAAACATCGGCTTTATAACATTGCCAAACCTTTTTTGGTATTCATAAAGCAAGCGGGCTGACGTTGGATTTCTTGGTCTACGATTTTGATTTGTCCACTACGCCCCTGAAAATCAATATTCTTCATAGAAGCTTGCAGCATCTTCGCCGCCAACATCATCTCGCTTATTTGCCAAGCATCCCCCCCAAAGGCGATCAAGCGCTGATACGCCATAGGCGTCGGTTGATGTTGATAGGCCTGAATCACATCAGGCCAGTGCTGCACATAGATCGCAGGAACATCGCAAAACTTTAACCCGATTGGCATCGGTTGATTGTCAGCGATTGCGATGGCTTGTGCGTAGATATTTTTCTTTGGTAATTTTTCGAGTCCGTTTAACCATTGATTACTGCCCAATAGCAGCACCCCACTACGCTTGTCGAGCTTGGATGGAAGTTGTTCACTAAACTCAACTTTCCCATCAAACTTGTGCTGCAATCGTGTCAAAAAAGCTGCGGTATTGGCTTCAGCACCAGCTTGACGATAGACATACAAAGTTTTCAATTGATCTTGATCGAACTGATCGCTCAATGCTTCAGCATCAGCATCTTTCGACAGACTAAATTGCAGTACATTTTTATGTTGTGTGGGTACTTCGTTCAACGCCAATACTGGTATTTTAGGATCATATTTGATCAATGCTTCAACTTGCTGCCGAGCCAATGGCCCAATAATCATTTCAGTTTTTTGATTTACATTGTTTTTTAATAAGGTCGAGATATTTTTTTCATTTGAATTGAGAAATTTAAAGTTTATAGTGTTGCCCGAGGCCTGGTGAGCACTCATCAGACCTTGCTTAATACTCAACCCCGCTCTCGCGAGTGGTCCAGTTTCAGGTAGAATAACCAGCACCTCTGCGTGTAACGCAGACATCGTTAGACCAAATGCTAGACAGCATATTCTCTTGAAATACAAATTCAACTTTTTATTCCTTCATATGGAGAACCCAGATGAGTGCTCAGTTATTTGTCGTCGCGACCCCTATTGGGCACTTAGATGACATGACTTTTCGTGCGATTGAAGTACTTAAATCGGTATCCGTCATCGCCGCAGAGGATACTCGCCAGTCTGCGCTATTACTTAGACATTTCAACATTGTAACACCTTTAACCGCCTGTCACGACCATAACGAAAGCCATGTCATTGATATGCTGATAGAAAAATTAAAAAGCGGCGAAAACATCGCGCTGGTCAGTGATGCAGGCACACCGTTGATTAGTGACCCAGGGTTTAAACTGGTGCGTGCTGCACAAGCCCACAATATCCGTGTAACCCCCGTTCCGGGCGCCTGTGCCGCCGTCGCAGCTTTGAGTGCTGTTGGTCTGCCCAGTGATCGTTTTAGCTTTGAGGGCTTTCTGCCATCAAAATCTTCCCAACGCTTACTGCAGCTGGAAAAGCTAAAAAATGAAACCCAAAGTTTGATTTTTTATGAAGCACCACATCGCATCTTGGCCAGTGTCAAAGACATGTGCAGCGTATTTGGTGCGGATCGTCCGGTTGGATTTGCACGAGAAATCACCAAAACCTTCGAGACCATCAAAAAAATGAACTTGGCCGAGTTGGTCGAGTTCGTTGAAAATGATCGTAACCAACAAAAAGGTGAAATTGTTTTGGTCATCGGTGGGGCAAGCACCGAAGTCGACATGGATCAACTGAAACTCGATCAGTTACTGACACGCCTCCTCCAAGACCTTTCCGTGAAAGCAGCGGCGCAATTGGCGGCTGACCTTACTGGGATGAAAAAGAAAGTCGCCTATCAACGCGCGCTCGAACTCACCGCAGACCAAGCCGCTGATACCGATCACGACCGTTAATTCAGCACGGCGACTCTCAATCTTGTACAAAAAAAAGAGACCTTCACGGTCTCTTTTTTGATCTCAACCAGCATCTACGCTGCGAGGTCTGATCCACTACCTGTCCAGCACGTTTAGTCGTATGCGGACTCATCCGGCGGAACTTCGGTGATCTTCCCACCACGTGCGAGAAATTCAGCAATTTCGTCTTCGAGTGATTGGCGTTGTTTGCGTTTCGCTGTGACGGTTAAGGTCTCCGCTTCTGCTAAATCAGAGTCTGAAACTGTTGCTTCGCTAGCAGTCGCACCCTTTTCAGCAGCTTGCGCTTCATCATCATCGACTGCACTTTCTACATTTTCATCATAGTCATTTATATCCGTCATAATACGCTCCCCATCAATGACTTTGATTGACCCGAATCCGAGTCAATATTTATCGAGAAATGTATCAAGCTCTTAGGATTTCGACTAGAGTCTATTGCAATAAAAACGTATTCTTTTTAACCAAATTAGTAAAAATGATTAAATAATTGTTCAAAATTCAGCAGACTTTTTACACTGCCGCATAACGGGTGTTTGCCAAGGCAAATAATCC
>JASLIY010000286.1 GCA_030152675.1 Acinetobacter sp. | reverse complement strand
TACAAGAAGCCAAAGCCTTGTTGAACATGGGGTTTAAAATCGGTGTCACGGGGCAGATCAGCAATCCGAATGCCAAAAAGCTGCGCCAAGTGGTGCAGGCGATCGGCGCAGAACATCTGGTGATCGAAACGGATTGTCCTGATATGACGCCGCTGTGCTGTCAGATCTCAAACCAAGCCCGCACCCGCAATACCCCAGTAAACTTACCCTATGTGTTGGCAGCCTTGGCCGAATGTTTGGGCTGTTCTGAGCAGCATTTGGCAGCAATACTGTGGAGAAACTCTTTCGCTGCTTTACAGTTGCGATGAGCCGCTCAGACACGCTGAAATTCTTATTAAATTTTAACCAATCAATAACATGTAAAAACTTAATTTGGCATACATTGAAGCAACGTACTTGTAAAACAGCTCACAATTAAAATACCTCAAATCATTTATGCCAAGCCGGAGGATTTACCTATGGCAAAGTACAGTAACATCAATAGTTTTAATACTTTAAAAACACTTCAAGTCGATCAACATACCTATCAAATCTTTAGTCTCGATGCGGCCAAAGACCAGCTTGGTGATTTGAGTAAACTGCCCAAATCACTCAAAGTCTTATTAGAAAATCTACTGCGTTTTGAAGATGACAAAACCGTCAAGAAACAGCATATTCAAGCCATCGTGGATTGGCAAAAAACCAGAAGCTCTGAGCAAGAAATACAATACCGTCCTGCGCGCGTCTTGATGCAAGATTTTACCGGGGTACCAGCTGTGGTGGATTTGGCGGCGATGCGGGCGGCGGTGGCCAAGGCTGGTGCTGATCCTGAACAAATCAATCCGCTCTCGCCAGTCGATCTGGTGATCGACCATTCGGTGATGGTGGATCACTTTGCCACTGAGCAAGCCTTTGCTGAAAATGTCGATATCGAAATGCAGCGCAATGGTGAGCGTTATCAGTTTTTACGCTGGGGGCAGTCGGCTTTTAATAACTTTAGTGTGGTGCCACCGGGGACCGGGATTTGCCATCAGGTCAATCTGGAATACTTGGCGCAGGCGGTTTGGCTGGGCGAGAGTGAGGGGCAACAATTTGCCTTTCCTGATACCTTGGTCGGCACTGACTCACACACCACCATGATCAATGGCTTGGGTGTTTTAGGCTGGGGCGTAGGTGGAATTGAAGCGGAGGCCGCGATGTTGGGGCAGCCGATTTCGATGCTGATTCCCGAAGTGATCGGCTTTAAACTCACCGGTAAACTACGTGAGGGGATCACTGCTACCGACTTGGTATTGACCATTACCCAGATGCTGCGCAAAAAAGGCGTGGTGGGTAAATTTGTCGAGTTTTATGGGGATGGTCTAGCGGACTTGCCTTTGGCGGATCGTGCCACCATCGCCAATATGGCACCTGAATATGGTGCGACCTGTGGTTTCTTCCCGATTGATGAGATCACTCTGGGCTATCTACGTTTAACTGGACGTCAGGATCAACGCATTGCCCTGACCGAAGCCTATTGCAAAGAACAAGGCTTATGGCGTCATGCTGGGGATGAACCGGTATTTACCGACACGCTGGGCTTAGATATGGATAGCGTTCAAGCCAGTGTTGCTGGCCCGAAACGTCCCCAAGATCGCGTGGTCTTGGCTGATGTCCCACAGACCTTCCAAGACCTGATGGATTTGGATCTCAAACCGAGTAATGGCGAGCAGGAACGCCTCAGCAATGAGGGCGGCAGCACTGCGGTCGATGCGCAGAAATCTGCCCTCGAAGGGGATGTGTCTTATGAAATGCAGGGTGAACGCTATCCGCTGAAACATGGTGATGTGGTGATCTCCGCGATTACCTCGTGTACCAATACCTCCAATCCGAGCGTGATGCTGGCCGCTGGTTTGTTGGCGAAAAAGGCGATTGAGAAGGGCTTACAGCGTCAGCCTTGGGTCAAAAGCTCGCTTGCACCGGGTTCTAAAGTGGTGACCGATTATTTGGACGCGGCTGGGTTGATGCCTTATCTGGATCAACTCGGTTATAACTTGGTCGGCTATGGTTGCACCACCTGTATCGGCAACTCTGGGCCTTTACCGCTGCCGATTGAAGAAGCGATTCAGGCACATGATTTAAGTATGGCTTCGGTGCTGTCTGGCAACCGTAACTTCGAAGGGCGTGTACATCCATTGGTGAAAACCAATTGGTTGGCCTCTCCGCCTTTGGTGATTGCTTTTGGTTTGCTGGGGCATATCCGTGCTGATATCAGTCGTGAAGCTTTGGGCGTCGATCCACAAGGTAACCCTGTTTATCTCAAAGACATTTGGCCGTCCCAAGCCGAGATTGATGAGGCTTTACAGAAAGTGAATACCGCGATGTTCCACAAGGAATATGCAGCAGTTTTTGATGGTGATGAACAATGGCAGGCGATTCAGATCCCAGACAGTAAGACCTATGTATGGGCCGATGATTCTACCTATATTCGTCATCCGCCATTTTTTGAGGGCATTGATCAAGCACCTGCGCCGATTCAAGATATTGAGCAGGCACGGATCTTGGCGGTGCTCGGTGATTCAGTCACCACTGATCATATTTCCCCAGCTGGAAATATCAAAAAAGACAGTCCTGCCGGGCGCTATCTACAGGAACAGGGTGTGGCACCGATCGACTTTAACTCTTATGGTTCACGCCGTGGCAATCACGAAGTCATGATGCGCGGTACCTTCGCCAATATTCGGATTAAAAACGAAATGCTCGGTGGTGAAGAGGGCGGCAATACCATTTACACCCCGAGTGAGGAGAAACTACCGATCTATGATGCTGCGATGCGCTATCAGCAAGATGGCACGCCATTGATTATTATTGCAGGTCAAGAATACGGCACGGGATCTTCACGTGACTGGGCGGCCAAAGGCACCAATTTACTGGGCGTCAAAGCGGTGATCGCGGAAAGTTTTGAGCGGATTCATCGTTCTAACTTGGTCGGCATGGGCGTCTTGCCTTTACAGTTCATTGATGG
>JASLIY010000284.1 GCA_030152675.1 Acinetobacter sp. | reverse complement strand
CGATTCAAGTTTTACATAGAGAAATGAAGCACTGGTCATGATTGATACCACGATAGATGTAGTGAATAAATTAGGCTTACACGCCCGCGCATCGGGCAAGTTGATTGAAGTGACCACTAAATTTCGATCATCAATACAAATTGGTAAGGGAGATAAATTGGTCGATGCCAAGAATATTCTTTCTTTATTGATGTTGGGTGCAGGGAAAGGCACCACTTTAAGATTGGTGATTGATGGTTCAGATGAAGATAAAGCCTTGTCTGAAATACAAGCACTTTTCAACGCAAAATTTTATGAGGCAGATTAATTGTGGCAAAACGTACGCAACGTTTTACTGAAGAAGACTTTGATTCTTTAGAAGGTCGAGCAAGCAAAACCGAGCAAAAAAAAGCAGTGCAGCGAATGGCAGCGCTAGGTGAGCAATTGGCAGCACTGTCAAAAAAGCAAATCCAGAATCTGCCAGTGGAAGAGCGTCTGATTGATGCATTATTGGATGTGCAATTGATTTCATCCTTTGAAGCACGTCGCCGTCAGTTTTTACGGGTTGGTAAATTGCTACGTAACGAAGATGAAACCGTGATTTTATCCTATTTGACCCCGCAGCAAAGCAGCAAGAAAACTGCACAGTTGCAACGTTGGGTGGATCGGATTATCGCACAGGGTGATCCTGCGATTCATGAGTTTGCCAAAATTTTCAATGCGGCTGAGCGTCATACCATTCGTCAGCACGTGTTGCGTATTCAGCGTGATATCAACAATCAAGTTGAAGCTGAAGTGCTAGAAGCAACCAAATTGAATTTGTTTAACTATATTCAACAAGTGGCTTTGATTTCAGATAACGTCAAATAAACTGCGCTTTGGCGTTTAAAAAACGGTGTTGGAGATCCTTGAAATCCCAACACCGTTTTTGTTTTTAGGGGCTGATTTTGATGTGTCGCTTTGATCTGGGTTAAGCCTGATTAAGATGCTCTTCATCGGCAGCACGTTGTTGAGCCCATTCTCTGAGGATAAATTTCTGCAATTTACCAGTCGAGGTTTTGGGGATTTCGGTGATGATGACTTCTTTGGGGACTTTAAAGCGAGCCAATTGCGCACGGCAAAACTCGATAATTTCTTCTGGGCTGCTTTGGGCCTCTTGCTTGAGTTCGACATACGCGCAGGGCACTTCTTGCCAGCGTGGGTCGGGTTTGGCGACCACGGCTGCCGTCATGATGGCTGGGTGGGTGTAGAGCACTTCTTCGATTTCGAGCGAGGAGATATTTTCACCGCCAGAGATAATAATATCCTTGGAGCGATCCATGATTTTGGCATAACCATCCGCTTGGCATACCGCTAAATCTCCCGTATGGAACCAACCACCACGAAATGCCTCTGCCGTGGCTTCAGGGTTTTTTAAATAACCTTTCATGACGATGTTGCCACGGAACATAATTTCACCCATGGTCACGCCATCATTGGCCACGGGTTGCATGGTCTCAGGATCGAGCACACGCATTCCGTCTTGAAGCGGATAGGGAACGCCTTGTCGTGAATGTAGTTGTGCTTGTTCTTGAATGGAGCGATCACTCCAACCGGCTTGGGTGGCACAAAGTCCAGAAGGGCCGTAAGTTTCAGTCAGGCCATAGACATGATTGACCTGTATCCCGATATGGTGCATGCCCTCAATAATCGCAGCTGGTGGAGCAGCTCCGGCGACCATGACTTCTACATGTTGTTTAAATTTGATCTGTTGGTTTTTAGGGGCATTGATCAGCATGGAAAGTACGATGGGCGCAGCACAGAAATAGTCGACCTGATGCTGATCGATCAGTTGATAGACTTGGGCAGCCTCGACTTTTCTTAAACAAATACTGGTACCGCCATTGGCTGCCATACTCCATGCAAAGCACCAGCCATTGCAGTGAAATAGCGGTAATGTCCATAAATAGGTGGCCCGTGGTTTCATTCCGCAGGCCAAGATATTGCTGGCTGCATTGAGATATGCGCCCCGATGGTGGTAAACCACACCCTTGGGGTTGCCGGTGGTGCCTGAAGTATAATTCAGGCTGATTGCATCCCACTCATCTGCTGGAAGTTGCCAGTCAAAGTCTGCATCACCTTGGCTTAACCAGGTTTCATATTCTATTTGTCCAATCCGTGGACTACTGTCATTGTGCTCATAGACTGCATCAGCAACATCAATCACGATGATATCTTGCGGGGTCAGTGCGATCGCTTGCTGTGCCACTTCAGCAAATTCTGGATCGACCAACAGGACTTTGGTTTCCGCGTGCTCAAGCATGAAGCCGAGAGTTTTGGCATCTAAGCGGGTATTTAAGGTGTTGAGGACGGCACCTGCCATTGGCACTGCAAAATGAGCTTCGATCATGGCTGGGACATTGGGCAATAAAACGGAAACCGTATCATTCTTTTGAATACCCAACTGCTGCAGCTGATGGGCAAATTGGCGACAGCGTGCATAGGTGGCCTGCCAAGAGATATGGCGAGCACCATGAATGATGGCATCCTGTTGCGGGTAAATATAAGCTGCGCGTTCGAGATAGCGTAAAGGTGATAAAGCTACAAAGTTGGCGGGGGTTTTTATTAGGTCATCATATGCGCTTTTCATATTAACTCCATTTAATTTTTAAGCATCTTGATCATTAAGATATAAATATTCAGTGAGCCTTGCTGTAATGCTTTAGTCGTGTTTCTCACTTAAAGTTAAGTAATAAATTGCAGATAATCAAGTGGGGAATTAAACTAAAGAGTAAAAATAAAAAGTGGTTGATGTTGTGTGATTCTTTCTAGTATTTTAAGCGCTCATACGCAACTTTATTAAGGTTAAGAGATTTTTATGTATAGCAACGCAGTAGTGACTTAGCGTATTGAATATTTCATATTTCTCCATGCTATTCATTTGGTTTTTTATCCGTGGTTTTAACTTTGATTTTTTAAGATTAAAAACGCATTTCAATACGGGGCATAATATGCAGATGATCTGCTGTCGATGTGCTATTTGGATAAAATCATGCATGATTTGCTAAAGAGTAA
>JASLIY010000090.1 GCA_030152675.1 Acinetobacter sp. | reverse complement strand
CCGCAGCAGCTCGAAGGTCACTGGACATTGGAAAAATGGGAATACTGGTTTAGAAGCAGTACCTTGCCGCCTGCAGTACAAGAGTTGGCACAACAAGGGGTGATGAATGGTGAGATTAATGGCGCCTGTGTCTTCCATATTTCCAAACAGTACGAAAACCTACTCGCCAATGCTCAATATGACCTACAACAGGCTTTGATTGCACAGTGGCCAAAGACTCGCTTTAGTTTGGACTTTGATGCAGTCTCTGAGACCACCCCGTTTATGTTGCAACAGCAGCGTAAGCAACGTGCCTTTAGTCGCGCCACAGAAATGCTGCATGCAGAACCCGTGATCCAGAACTTGCGTGAGGTGTTTGATGCGCAGGTGCAAAATATTCAATTGAAATAAACTAAGGCTGAGTATCTAGGGGGTACTCAGCCTTTGAGTGGCATGTTAGTAAATCGCTTGATAGATCTGTAAGGCATCTCGGTAATGCAGCTCACGTGGATTGTTTTGTAGCAGTCGAGTTTGTAACATCGCATCGCTGGCCAAGGTGCTCAGCATACTTTCAGCAACCCCCAAATCACGCAAGCTTAGCACCAAGCCACTGTGTTTGAGATGTGCATGCATGTGGTCAATGAAGAGATCACAGAGTCCATCGACACTGCCGCTGCTTCTCGGGTCCAACCATTGCATCAACTCCGCATAAAGATGCTTGGCAGCAGGGGCATTGAACTTTAAGACTTCGATCAACACCAAGGCATTGCTATGCCCGTGCGAAAGATGAAAATGTCCTCCAAGTGGATAGGCCAAGGCATGTACTGCGGCGACAGGAGCATTGGCGAATGCTTGTCCAGCAAGCATTGCCGCAAAGAGCATTTCTTGTCGGGCATTTAAGTCTGATCCTTGTGCCAACACTCGAGGCAGATATTGATTGAGGCCTTGTAGCGCATTTTTGGCCAACATATCGCTATAAACATTTTTAAGCTGCTTTGAGGTGTAGGCTTCGATCGCGTGCACCATCGCATCAATACCGGTGGCTGCGGTGATGTGTGGCGGCAGGTTTTGACTAAACTGCGCATCCAATATCGCCACATCGGCATACAGGGATTTGGAGACGATCCCAGACTTGGTGCTGGCACCGGTGGTGACGATGGCGATGGGGGTGACTTCGGCGCCTGTTCCGGCCGTGGTCGGGATCAAGATCAACGGCAGTCGTGGCCCGCGGGCTTGATCGATGCCGTACAAGTCGGGCAAATTTTGTGTCTGTGTTGGATGGGACAGCAAGGCCACAACTTTGGCCACATCCATGGCACTGCCCCCGCCAAAACCAATCACCAGATCAGCTTGAATGGACTTGGCAAAGCTTACCGCTTGTTCGATCAATGCTGCGCTTGGATCGGCCTGAACTTGGCTAAAGATCTGGTAATCAAGATTGAGTTGATTGAGGAGATCCAGCACAGGCTGATGCAGTTGTAATTGAATCATGCCGGGATCGGTGACGATGAGGATTTGGGTCGCATGCTGTTCTGAGCAGCATCGGCTCAGTTCTTGGATTGAGCCAATTCCTGAAATGATCTGGGGCACAGTTTGAAAATGAAATGAATGCATCAAATTTCCCTTTTTATCCGCACGAATTAAACATTATTGTTTTGATGTTCTATAGGATTCATCAGCTAAATAACTTAACATAAGCCGTTTGCAAAGAATTGAACTTTTGAGGTTGTTATGTCATATCCAGCGCCGTACAAGGTGTTATGCGTATGTTTAGGCAATATTTGCCGTTCACCTACAGCGGAAGTCGTCCTAAAACATTTCTGTGAACAGGCGGCACTCCCGATCGAAATCGATTCTGCAGGCACCAGTAATTATCATCCCAATAAAGCACCAGATACGCGCAGTCAGAAACATGCCTTAGCACGTGGTTATGATCTTTCAAGTTTACGTGCGCGCCAAGTGCAAAGCAGTGACTTCGCAGAGTTTGATTTAATCTTGGCCATGGACTTAGACAACCTAGCGCTCCTGGAGCAGAAACAAGTTGAAGCCAAGCAACAACTTGGCGCGGCAGCAGAAAAAGCGCAACTGGCGTTGATGAGTGCGCATGACCCGCACTACGCCCAGCAAGCTGTGCCAGACCCGTATTATGGTGAGGCAGATGGATTTGAACGGGTGTTAGACCAATGCGAATCCAGTAGTCGCGCTTGGGTAGAACAATTTAAACAACAATTTATGACGCAACAATGATCTAGGTACAATGAGAATTCTTAATCAGGTTCAGCTCAAATCTTTCAATACCCTCAATTTAGATGCGACAGCAGCGCACTTTGTTGAAATCCACGAACAGCAGCAGATCCCCAGTGCTTTGGACTATGCCGCACAGCATCAGCTCAATGTACTGGTGCTCTCTGGCGGGAGTAACTTATTGCTGCCGCAACAGATTGATGCTTTGGTGATGCATGTGCAAATTCGTGGTATTGAGGCGATTGCAGAAGATGACAATAGCCAAAGTTTTCGTGTGGGTGCGGGCGAAAATTGGCATGACTTTGTGCTGTGGACGACGGCTCAGCAGCGCTATGGCCTGCAAAATCTGGCGCTGATTCCCGGTTTGGTCGGCGCTTCGCCAGTGCAAAACATTGGGGCTTATGGCGTGGAAGCCGGTGATTTTATTGAAGCTGTGGAAGTCTATGACCGAAGCTTGGCTGAGTTTAGATGTATCGATGCTGCTGCATGTCGGTTTGCTTATCGTGACAGCATCTTTAAACAACAGCCGGATAGATATATTATTAGTCATGTGATTTTTAAATTATTGAAACAGGCACAACTGAAAATTAATTATGGCGACCTTAAAACTGCGATGGGTGATGAGTTAAGTCCAGAAAACTTACAGCGCCAAGTGATTCAAATTCGCCAAAGCAAATTGCCTGATCCAAAACAATATGCAAATGTGGGGAGCTTCTTTAAAAACCCGGTGATTGATCAACAACAGTTTGCCGAGATTGTGCAGGCATTTCCGCAGATTCCGCATTACCCACAAGCGCAGGGAAGAGTCAAACTTGCTGCAGGCTGGCTGATCGAACAAGCCGGTTGGAAGGGCAAACGTCTCGATCAAGTGGGAATGTTTCATTTACAAGCCTTGGTCTTGGTCAATTATGCCCAAGCCAACTTGCAGGATGTGCAGCAAACTTATCGAGCTGTACAGTTTGATGTCTACCAAATGTTTGGTATTTTATTGCAACCGGAACCTGTCTTGGTCGACCCAACAGGATCTATACAAGCTCATGTGAATACGTGCCTATGACAAAACAACATTGGATGGTGAAACTTGTACGATTATTAGCGATTTTTTTCGTGCTTTTCGGCTGTCTAGTGGTTTCTCTGTATACGCCGTTTTATTCCAATGCGGTGATTCGGGTGCTGAATTTTATTGTTCCGGTTGAAGTGAACCAAGTGGCGGCGCAAAGTCAGCAAATGGCCAGCTTGACCGAAAATGACAATTTAGAACCCGGCTCCAATCTTTGGATTGCACGACAGGCCTATCTCAATGTGATGCAAGAGGCCATGCACAGCCAAAATGCCCAAGACCTGAGTGCGATCCAAACCCGTTATAAGATTTTACAAGAAGAAATTGTGGCAATGCCCGCCGCTGAAGATCCGCAACCTGAAGCGCAAATTCCGATGTTACCCAAGCAACAACATCAGGCCGCAGCCTCGGCGGTGAGTGCGCATAGCGAGGAGGATGTGGCAGCGGATGTATTGCATTTTAATCGCAATCAGCATCAAAAGTTGATGGAGCACTATGTGCAGTTTTTAAAAACCCATCCAATCTATACCGATGATGCGCAAAATGTGGATGAGCAAACTTATCAAGACATTGCTTATTTACACACCTTGGGCGAAGAGCCGAAAAAACAACAATCCCAACCCTATGCCATTGTGGTCTTGGGGGGAGGATTGACTTTAGATAAAAATCGTAAAGATATCGTGGTGAATGAATATACGCGCTTGCGCTTAGAAACCACTTTGGCTTTAGAAAAAACCACCAAGTTACCGATTGTGTTGAGTGGGGTTGAAGCGCCTTATATGCAAGCTTGGTTGGCACAACGCGGTGTACAGGCCAATTTGCTGGAAAATAAAAGCATGAATACCTGTGAAAATACCCGATTCAGTTCCTTACTTTTACAAAAGAAAGGTGGTGCACCCACCGTGTTACTCATTACCGATCGTTATCATATGCCAAGAACGCGGCGTCTTTTTGCACTGAATGGGATCGAAACGATCGCAGTTGAAGCGCCGATGCCTACATCACTGACCGCATGGCAGCCGAGTCAACTGAATTATCATCATAGTCGCCGTGCCAATTACGAAATGTTGGCCACGATTCGCGATATGTTATTTGGTTCGAGTGGTTGTCGAGAGGTGCCCTAATGTCAGATATCCCTTTTTTAAATCCGAGCATATTAAAACAACTGGATTTACCCGTTCCGAGTCGTGAACATACCCCCACTGTATTAGAGCCGTTAAATTTAAACAGCCGTTACGCGCCTTCACGTGATATTTTGGCCTATTGCCGTTTATATGGCTTCGATCAACTGCACTGTGAACATTGGCAAGGATATATTCAGATGCCGTTGTTTAAACTGCATGTGCAAGTGTTTCAGCCCAATGTTGATCAGATCAAAGGTACGGTCTGTTTGCTACACGGCTATCTCGAACACAGTGGGATCTACCAACCGATTATTAAAGAACTCTTGGATCAGGGCTTTAGTGTTTTAACCTATGATCTACCTGGGCATGGTCTCAGCAATGGTTCGCCGGCCAGTATTCAAAACTTTGATCATTATCAACAGGTCTTGCATGCAGTCCACCAGTATGTGAGACATGCCAAGCAATTGCCAAAACCGTGGTTAGGCATCGGGCAGAGCACAGGCGCTGCGATTTGGTTGCATCATTTATTGGACTTTGCAGAACATCGTAAAAATCCGATTGTGGAGCGTGTGCTGTTGCTCTCCCCATTGATTCGACCGGCCAAGTCGGCATGGTGGCATAACTCAATTGGACTGGGCATTATTCGCCGAATTAAACGTGAAGTGCCACGACATTTTCGTCGCAACAATCACAATCCTGAGTTCCTGCGCTTTGTACGCTTAAGAGATCCGTTACAGCCCAAGATGATGGGCATGGACTGGATCTTGGCGATGTCCAAATGGATGCAGGAGATGGAGCAACGCCCCGCATGTCGTATTCCGGTTTGGTTGGCGCAAGGGGCACAAGATCAAACCGTGGATTGGCGTTATAACATTGAGTTTATTCGACGTAAGTTCCGTCTACAGACCTTGCTGATGTTAGAAGAGGGCTCACACCAATTGATCAATGAGCGGGCTGATATTCGTGCTGCCTTGACTGGTCTGATTCCAGCATTCTTGCATGCACATTCCACTGGCGGGGATTATTACTAATACCTAAGTATTCACACGTCATGCGCAGGTATGCACACGATGGGATATAAGTAAAAAAGCTGCGATGAATCGAGATCGAATCATCGCAGCTTTTTAATTTGAACCTTGGATTAGAATCGGGTCGAATCCGCAAGCGCCCACATACGATAGTAGAAGTTATCTTGATCCTGAGGATGTTCTTCGAGGAGCTCGCCATCTTTCAACCAGAAATGCAGCTGAGCGTAGTTCTTGATTTCACGATCATTGACGCGTTGCGCCAAATGATGCGGCATGATTTGCTCTGGGTGTGACAAGCCTGAAGACGCAATCATTTCTGCCAAGGCTTTCATGGTGTTTTCATGGAAGTTGTTGACGCGTTGCGCTTTGTCTGGCACATCTAATGCACTCTGACGTTGCTTATCTTGCGTCGCGATGCCGACAGGGCATTGGTTGGTATGACAGCTCTGCGCTTGAATACAACCGATCGCAAACATAAACCCACGCGCTGAATTGACCCAATCTGCACCGATGGCCATGATACTGGCGATATCAAAGGCACTGATAATTTTACCACTGGCACCAAGCTTGATCTTGTCACGGATGCCTGCACCAACGAGGGTATTGTTCACAAATAACAAGCCTTCACGCAGCGGTGTTCCCATATGGTCAATCAATTCGACCGGTGCGGCACCAGTGCCTCCCTCAGAACCATCAACCACGATAAAGTCCGGGTAGATCTCGCATTCAAGCATGGCTTTGACAATTCCCATAAATTGCCAAGGCTGACCGATACACAGTTTAAAGCCAACCGGTTTGCCACCAGATAAGTCTCTGAGTTGTTGTACAAAGTTCAACAGTTCATGCGGGTTACTAAACGCCGAGTGACTGGCCGGTGAGATACAGTCTTGATCACGTGGAATCCCCCGGATCTGTGCAATTTCTTCACTGATCTTATGTTTCGGCAAGATTCCGCCGTGACCGGGTTTGGCACCTTGAGAGAGTTTGATCTCAATCATTTTAATTTGAGGTGTTTTTGCTTGTTCAGCAAAGCGTTGTGGATCGAACTTGCCGTCTGGGGTACGACAGCCAAAATAACCACTGGCAATTTGCCAAACGATATCACCACCAAATTCAAGATGATAAGGACTTAGACTGCCTTCACCGGTGTCATGGTAAAAGTGACCGGCCTTGGCACCACGATTCAGTGCACGGATGGCATTGGCACTTAAACTGCCAAAACTCATCGCTGAAATATTCATGATTGAGGCACTATAAGGCTGTGAACATTGTTCATTGCCAATCGTGGTTCGAAAGGTCGCAATATCTGCTGGATGACACGGCGCCATGGAGTGGGTCAGAAAGCGATAATCTTGTTGATAAACATCGATGATCGAGCCAAACGGTTTATCTGCATTTTCATTTTTTGCGCGTTGATAAACCAAGCTGCGATCCATTCTTGAAAATGGCAATGCATCCTGATCGGACTCGATAAAGTACTGACGAATCTCGGGGCGAAAGCTTTCAAAGATAAAGCGGAAATGCCCCATAATCGGGTAGTTGCGCAGGATTGCGTGTTTGGACTGCACAATATCATACAGGCCGAGTGCGCTCAGCAAGAGGGTCACCACCCACGCGATATTGAGCACATTGTCCGAGAAAAAATAATAAATATAATGACTGTGGTTAAACACGATCACCCAAGTTAAGTACAGGGCGATAAAGATGCAGAGAAACCAAACGGAATGTCGAGAAAAGAAAGTATTCAGTAGCTTGTATCTGATTGATTGAGCAGGACTGGCCATAGGTTGAACGATCCATTTATGATTCAAGTGCGAAAGGGATGATAACTCACTGAATTCGTCATCAACGAATTGTTATGCATGAGAATTTTTATAAAACTGCGTTATAAATAATCAAGTCAATAGGGCTTCAATATATTAGATATGACACTTTTTATCAAAAAAAAGCCCAGTAAATTTGGTTTTGAGAGCAATGAAAGTGCAAGAATAAATTCAGAATCTTCCTCCTTGCGTCATGTCAAACGAATGTTAGGTTCGTGTTTGGCAAGGAGAAAGTTATTCAGGGCTTAGCGTTGATCGGCTGGCGGCAATAACATCAAAATCGATTCATTGAGTAAATGCGCCAAGTCATGTAATACATCGTCCGCTTGGAAGGCATCATCAAAGACAATGCTTTCGGCATTGGCAAGGCGGATCAATAGTGGCGTCAAGGCCGGACAAATACTTAAAGGCTCACCATTGCCCCAGAAGTGTACGTGCTGTTCTGCATTGTCGAGCTCAGCACTTTGACACTTGGTTTCTGCATAGAGCAAGCGTGATGCCGGTTCTAACATCAACTCATAACCAGTGGAGATAATTTCAAGCAGATCATCCGCTTCAAGTTCATCGGGCTCAGGCAGGTTTTCAGGGTACTTGGGTTCAGACATCAGGGCGGCAATGATGCCGTCGAGGGCAGAGGAGCTTTGCAGTTGCTCGATGATATTGGTTTTTAAATAAGCCAATTCCTGCTGAGTAATTTCCCCGACCGCAGTGCTGCGTTGACGTTCTAGATCCAGCAGTGGATTTTTAAATGCTGTGGTATCTGCACAGTAGTCACTGATTCGATCTAACATGGTGGCGATATTGGGCATACGGCAACCAAATGAATAGGTGAGACAGTCATCTTGCGCTACGCCATAGTGAGACAGACCGGGTGGGACATAAAGTAGATCACCTGGTGCGAGGACTTCATCAAAATGCACTTGCATCTCTGCTAAGAGTTTCAAAGGTTGATCTTCGATAAATGCCGTGTCTTCATCACACATTTGTCCAAGCTGCCAACGGCGATGTCCATAGCCTTGAACCAAGAACACATCATAAAAATCAAAATGCTGTCCGACAGAACCTCCCGCAGGTGCATAAGACACCATGATGTCATCACGACGCCATTGTGGGATAAAAGGCAGTTCTTGCCACAGGGCATTGATTTCTAGCGAGTACTGTTCAACCGCCTGAACCAGTAAAGTCCAGTGTTTCGGCAGTTTTTGAAAGTCACCTTTGACCAAGGGTGAGGATTTAACGCTCCATTGGCTTGGATCTTTGTCTTTTTGTTTGATCAAACGTGCGCTGACATTTTCTTCAAGCGCTAGTGATTGAACATCATCGGGAACCAACAAATCTGCGATTTGTGGCATGGCTTGACGTACCAAGAGCGGTTTCTTCTGCCAGTATTCAGCTAGAAATTGTTCGGCACTGATACCACCGAGAACAGTAAGGGGAGTGTTGTGGGACATAATCAGCCTAAGTAATAAAATTAAAACCAAGAAAATAAAAGTTAAGACAAGAAAAAATTGCGAGCAATCTCAGTGCAACCACGAAGCGAACCACAAGTGACTCAGAGCGCTGCAGGTCATTAAGGTAACTGCAAGCCGAATTGACGTAACAAGCGGCACAGTTGAATCAGGGGGAGCCCCATCAGTGAAGTCTGATCATCACCGCGCATGTGCTCAAACAAGCTGATACCCAAGCCTTCGCATTTAAAACTACCGGCACAGTGCAATGGTTGTTCACGTTCCACATAGCGTTCGATCTCAAGCAGGCTGAGATCGCGGAATTTAACTTGATAATGTTCAACGCAATGCTGCGCGAAGCCACTGGCCTGATGCTGAACACTGAGCCCGGTACTAAAGTGCACGGTTTGTGTGGCTTGGGCACGCAGTTGGGCAATCGCCGCCGCTGAGGTCAAGGGTTTGCCAATAAATTGATCAGGGCTCTCTGC
>JASLIY010000190.1 GCA_030152675.1 Acinetobacter sp. | reverse complement strand
TGACTTCGTCGATCGCGGTCGTGTGAAAAAAGTCTATGTCCAAGGCGCTGCGGATTCTCGCATGATGCCTGAAGATCTCGACAAGTGGTATGTCCGTAATAACAAAGGTGTCATGGTGCCGTTCACGGCCTTTGCAACCGGTGAATGGACCTATGGCTCACAAGGTCTAGAGCGTTATAACGGTGTCTCTTCGATGAATATCCAAGGTACACCGGCACCGGGCATCAGCTCGGGTGATGCGATGATCGCGATGGAAGAAATTGCCGCGAAACTCCCTGAAATCGGCCTCGGTGGTTTTGATTTTGAATGGACCGGCTTGTCACTTGAAGAACGTGAATCGGGTTCACAAACTCCGATCTTGTTGATGCTTTCCTTGCTGATCGTCTTCCTGTGTTTGGCAGCGTTGTACGAAAGCTGGTCAGTGCCGTTTTCCGTCCTGTTGGTGGTACCACTTGGGATCATTGGTGCGGTTGCATTGACTTATTTTGGTATGATCGTGAAACAAGATCCAAACCTCTCCAACAACATCTACTTCCTTGTCGCGATGGTGGCGGTGATTGGTTTGTCTGCGAAGAATGCGATCTTGATCGTAGAATTTGCGAAAGAACTGCAAGAACAAGGCGAAGAACTGTTTGATGCCACCTTACATGCAGCACGGATGCGTTTACGTCCAATCATCATGACCACATTGGCCTTTGGTTTGGGTGTACTCCCATTGGCACTTTCAAGTGGTGCTGGTGCGGGAAGTCAACATTCTGTCGGTTATGGTGTACTCGGTGGGGTACTTAGTTCTACACTGCTCGGTATCTTCTTTATCCCCGTGTTCTTTGTTTGGATTCGTTCAATATTCAAGTACAAACCAAAGACAACTATTAATCAGGAGCAATCATCGTGATGCAAAGTTTATGGTCTATTTCAGGTCGTAGCATTGCGGTATCTGCACTCGCGCTATCGCTGGCAGCCTGCCAGAGTATGCGCGGCCCAGAACCCGTCGCTCAAGCAAATATCCCAACGGGCTATATCAACAATAGCAGTGGCCCGTCAATTGCTGAGCAAGGTTATAAAGACTTCTTTACAGACCCACGCTTGTTGCAAGTGATCGATCTGTCATTGGTCAATAACCGTGATTTACGCAAAGCGACCTTAAATATTCAACGTGCGCAGCAGCAGTACCAAATCACTGAAAACAACCGCCTACCGACCATCGGTGCCAGCGGCAGTGTGCTGCGTCAAGTTTCTCCAAGCGTCGATCCGAACAACCCCTACTCGACCTATCAAGTCGGTTTGGGTGTTACCAACTATGAGCTCGACTTTTGGGGGCGCGTGCGCAGTCTAAAAGACAATGCACTCGATACTTATCTTTCGACTCAAAGTTCACGTGATGCCACTCAAATCGCTTTAATCGGTCAAGTTTCGCAAGCCTGGTTGAACTATTCATTCGCCACTGCACAATTAAAGCTTGCAGAGCAAACTTTAAAAGCGCAGCAAGATTCTTATAATCTGAACAAAAAGCGTTTTGAAGTCGGAATCGACAGTGAGCTACCTGTACGTCAAGCGCAGATCTTGGTAGAAACAGCACGTAATGATGTGGCCAATTTCAAAACTCAGATTGCACAGGCGCAAAACTTGCTCAATCTGTTGGTCGGTGAAACCGTGCCTGATTCACTGTTGCCAAAACAACGCATTAGCCGCATCACCAACAGCAATACGCTGATGGCAGGTTTACCGAGCGACTTGCTGCAAAATCGTCCGGACATCAAAGCAGCCGAGTATAAACTCAGCGCTGCAGGTGCCAACATCGGTGCAGCACGTGCCAGTTTGTTCCCCACCATTACCCTCACCGGTACTGCGGGTTATGCGTCTACTGATTTGAACAACATGTTTAAATCAGGCAACTTCGCATGGTCTGTGGGTCCAAGCTTGAATCTCCCGATCTTTGATTGGGGCACACGTAAAGCCAATATTAAAATTTCAGAAACCGATCAACAAATTGCGGTGGCTGATTATGAGAAGTCGATTCAATCGGCTTTCCGTGAAGTCAATGATGCATTGGCCACACGTCAAAATATTGGTGATCGTCTCACAGCACAACGTCGTTTGGTCGATGCCAGCAACACCACCTACAAACTGTCGAATGCGCGCTTCCGTTCTGGGATCGATAACTTCTTGACTGTTTTAGATGCGCAGCGCTCATCGTATAACGCCGAGCAAGGACTGTTGTTACTACAACAGGCTGACCTCAACAACCAGATCGAAGTGTATAAAACACTAGGTGGTGGTCTCAAAACCAACAACACCGATATCGTCAACTACGCGCCGTCTAGTTCTGAAATGAAATATCATCCAGAGCAACAACCCGCGCAGAAATAATCTGATCTGATATTTACATCACATACAAAAAACTCACTTCGGTGGGTTTTTTTTGCTGCAAGGGAAGGTCTTTTCTCTCAGCGAGACTTGCAATTTCAGCCCAAAGTTCCTATGTTAAAGCGACTTTTCAGCATGATAAAACGCCATGAACAACGTGCAATTGAGTAATTTAGAATCTTTCCCGGGTCATCGTATCGTCCGCCAACTCGATGTGGTCTATGGCAGTACGGTTCGTGCCAAACATGTGGGTCGTGACTTTATGGCTGGCTTGAAGAACATCGTCGGTGGTGAGCTCACAGGCTATACCGAACTGCTCGAAGAATCTCGCCAAGAAGCCATGCAACGCATGGTCGAAAAAGCCGCTGCTTTAGGTGCCAATGCCATCGTCGGCATTCGCTTCTCCACCTCCAATATTGCCCAAGGCGCTTCTGAGTTATTTGTCTATGGCACCGCAGTGGTGATCGAGCCTTTAAACACGCAATTGCCCGATCCCTTTGCCTAACTCAACAGGGATCAGTCATGAATACTGTGATTTTTAAAATCGTCTTATTCCTCAGCTTATTTTTTATCGGTTGGTTGGTCGGCCGTGTGATCGAACGCAAACATTTGCTTGCCTTGGATGAAGAAGAACAACGCCTGAGTTATATCCGCACTGACATGAGTCGCTTCAAGCAATCTACCGCCACCGGCCAAATGATCAGCAGCAATGTAGTGATCTCGCATGATTATTTCAAATTCGTGATTGCCAGTATCCAAAGCTTTTTCGGTGGCCGACTCACCACCTACGAGACCGTGATCGATCGTGCCCGCCGCGAAGCCGTGGTTCGATTGAAACGCGAAGCTGAAAAAGTCGGTGCCACTGAAATCCAAGGCTTACGCTTAAGTAGCAGTGAACTCGGTATGCAAGGGGGCATGGTCGAAGTCTTTGCTTATGGCACCGCGATTCAGGCGGACACGGCTGAGCGCCCTGTTATTTCACTTTAATTTTTCGGATCATTTTATACAGCAGTCGCGGAGAAAGACGGGATACCGCGACGCCAAGCTTTTCTTTCTTGCCAGCCACCACGATATATTCCTGTTCTTTCATCAGTGCCTTCACCACCTGCTCAGCAAAATCTTCTGCCGCCAAGCCTTTGGCGATGGCCTCATCCTGATGCCCTTGTGCTTGACCAGCCCCATTCAAGGCATTAAAAGACACATTGGTCTGCACAAACCCCGGGAACACCACCGAAACCCCGACCCCATAGGCCGCCACTTCTGCTCTTAAGCTGTTGGCCCACATATGAATCGCGGCCTTGGCTGCTGAATAAGAAGCACGGTATTGCGTGCCCAACAAACCAGCCACACTCGAAACGAATACGATGCGGCCTGATCGTTGTGCAATAAAAGTCGGCAGCACGGTTTTAGTCAGAAAAACTTGCGAGAAATAATCCACTTCCATCAAAGTACGTTCGGTCTGCATACTGGTCTCAGCAATCAGTGCCCGCTGGCTCAGGCCGGCATTGTTGATCAACAGATCAATGCGTCCAAACTGCGCCAATACATCTGCATAGGCTTGACGGACTTGCGATTCATCCGTGATGTCCATACTGATTGAAAGATGCTTGTCGGGTTGAAATAGACTGACTCGAACTGTCTCTAGCACCTCAAAGCGTCGTGCTGTTAAAATCACACGCGCACCTTGCAAGGCATACTCTTGCGCCAGTGCTTTACCCAAACCTGAAGATGCCCCAGTGATCCAGACCACTTGCTCTGTGAATGAATGACGACTGTCCTGTTGTTTCATACGTTTATTCCTTTTTATCCAAGTTTTTATAGTCTAAGAATCTCACAAAATGCGCCAAATAGGGCAATGCCTCGGCTGACGTCAACTGTGCGGTCACTTTCTCCAAACGCTGATAGCCCAATCGGGTACAAAGATGGATTACGCCATCCAAGGTCTTGTTGATAAGAAAGTTGAATTTTAGCATCGTCTTGGGATGGATGATCAATGCCTCTACCCCCACATCAATCAATTTGAGCAATGCCTGAAAAGCAGGCTGCACACGGCTTTGATCGCCAGCAGCAATGCGTTCGATATCCGCCAACACTGGCGCCAAGACCGCCTCATCGACTTGATAGGTGAGATAATTATGATCCGCATGGGTCTGCATACAACCGGCTAAATATTGCATCAAAGGCAGTAAGCGCGCATTGCCAAACATCGACACCGCATACGGCATATAGGTTTTGATATTCTCCAAGATCTGAGCAATAACTTTTTCAGAGGCCTGCGTTTGGCTGTCCTGTGGTAATTTATGCCGCACCACTTCAGGGTCACGCAACAAGGCGGCAAAGACCTGATCGATTACCTCTGCGGCCAGATCAGCCAAGACTGGCCCCAAAATTTTGGCCTGTCGTTGTGAACTATTCTGTTGTAGTGCTTGATACACCCGCTGAAAACGCTGTTGGGTGCTGTCTTGAATATGAAAGTAAATGGTTTGACTCATTGTTGAAGCCCGAAGCTGGTTATTATTTGATTGTGAAAAAGCTTTTAAGCAAAGCGAGCGTTTAACGTGCACGATCATCAATCAAGTGCAACTGAAAAGCATATGCTTTATCCCCCCGCATTGATATTTTTTTTTGCTACAATGGAGGCAATTTTTAGTTGACCTTTGACCTATTTTGATATGACTGATACTGCGCAAAATATCGCTACGACTTACGATCCTACCGAGATTGAAAAAAAATGGTATACCACTTGGGAAGAGAAAGGCTATTTTAAGCCCTCTGGTCAAGGGGACTCGTTCTGTATCATGATCCCGCCGCCGAACGTGACCGGTAGTTTGCACATGGGTCATGGTTTTAACAATGCCATTATGGATGCCCTCACCCGCTATAACCGCATGATGGGTAAAAATACCCTCTGGCAACCTGGGACAGACCATGCCGGTATCGCGACACAAATGGTGGTTGAACGTCAGTTGGCTGCGCAAAACATCAGCCGTCATGATTTAGGTCGTGAGAAGTTCATCGAAAAAATCTGGGAATGGAAAGAACAATCAGGCAACACCATTACTCGCCAGATCCGTCGTCTTGGTTCTTCAGTGGATTGGTCACGTGAACGTTTCACCATGGACCAAGGTCTTTCAAATGCGGTCAAAGAAGTCTTTGTACGTCTGCACGAAGATGGCCTGATCTATCGTGGTAAACGTCTGGTCAACTGGGACCCAAAATTACATACTGCCCTATCTGATCTTGAAGTTGAATCAATCGAAGAAAAAAGTTCTTTGTGGCATTTCAAATATAGCTTTGAAGATGCCAGCCTAAAAACCCAAGATGGCAATAATTTCCTTGTGGTTGCCACCACTCGTCCTGAAACCTTGCTCGGTGACGTGGCGGTTGCGGTTCATCCTGAAGATGAACGCTATGCACACTTGGTTGGTAAAAATATTGTTCTGCCGATCTCAGGCCGTTTGGTGCCGATCGTTGCAGATGAATACGTTGAAAAAGACTTTGGTACTGGCTGTGTGAAAATCACCAGTGCGCATGACTTCAATGACTATGAAGTGGGTAAGCGCAATCAATTGCCATTGATCAACATCTTCAATAAAAATGCCGAAATCTTGGCTGAGTTTGAATTTATCGCCAAAGCCGGTGAGCAAATCTCTGCCACAATCGCAGCGCCTGCGGATTATATCGGTCTTGAGCGTTTTGCGGCACGTAAAAAAATGGTCGAGCAAGCTGAAGCTGAAGGCTGGTTAGACAAGATCGAGCCTTATGATCTGAAAGCACCACGTGGTGACCGTTCTGGTGTGATCGTTGAGCCATTATTGACAGATCAATGGTATGTCAAAATTGCGCCATTGGCTGAACCTGCAGTTGAAGCGGTCAAAGATGGCCGGATCAAATTTGTGCCTGAGCAATATACCAACATGTATATGGCGTGGATGAACAACATCCAAGACTGGTGTATCTCACGCCAATTGTGGTGGGGTCACCGTATCCCGGCTTGGTATGATGCTGAAGGCAATATCTATGTCGGTCGTGACGAAGCTGAAGTACGTGCCAAGCACAACATCGATGCATCGGTCGAACTCAATCAAGACGAAGACGTACTCGATACTTGGTTCTCTTCTGCGCTATGGACCTTCTCAACTTTGGGTTGGACTGGTGATACCGCACAAGATCAAAAGAACTATGACCTCAATACCTTCCACCCAACCGATGTATTGGTGACGGGTTTTGACATCATTTTCTTCTGGGTGGCCCGAATGATCATGATGACCTTGCACTTCATGAAAAATGAAGATGGCACACCACAAGTTCCATTTAAAACCGTTTATGTCCATGGTTTGGTTCGTGATGGCGAAGGTCAGAAGATGTCTAAATCTAAGGGTAATGTCTTAGATCCGCTTGACCTCATCGACGGGATCGACCTCGAGCAATTGGTACAAAAACGTACCTTTGGTTTGATGAATCCAAAACAAGCCAGCAAAATTGAAAAATCGACCCGCAAAGAATTCCCAGAAGGTATCAATGCCTATGGTACTGATGCGGTACGCTTTACTTTCTGTGCGCTCGCCAATACCGGTCGTGATATCAAGTTCGATCTCAAACGTGTTGAAGGCTACCGTAACTTCTGTAACAAGATTTGGAATGCGACCCGTTTTGTATTGATGAATCTTGAAGGTCAAGTGGTTGCGCAACAACCGCGTCCTGATCTTTGGGAACTTCCAGAACAATGGATCATGAGTCGTCTACAACGCGCGCAACAAGCTGTACACCAAGCCTTTGCGACCTATCGTTTGGACTTGGCCGCGCAAGCGATTTACGACTTTATCTGGAACGAGTACTGTGACTGGTATGTGGAATTGACCAAACCTGTGCTCAATGATCCAGAGATTGCTGAAGAACGTAAAGCTGAAGACCGTCGTGTACTGCTTGCGGTGATGGAGACTGCATTACGCTTGGCACGTCCGATGATGCCGTACTTGACCGAAGAAATTTGGCAAACCCTCGCGCCGATGTTAGGCATGAGCGGCGACACCATCATGACTGCTGCGTATCCAGTACCAGAAGCCGACAAGATCAACCCACAAGCCGAAGCCGATATGCAATGGCTACAAGGTTTGATCGGTGCAGTACGTAACATCCGTGGTGAAATGGGTCTAGGCAATGCACGCTTACTGCCAGTATTGCTGCAAAATGTCTCCGATGCCGAAGCCACACAGATTTCACGTATCGAGCCATTGTTTAAAGCCTTGGCCAAAGTCGAAAGCATTGAGTTCTTGAGCAAAGAACAAGAGCCACCATTGTCATCATCATCCGTGATTGGTCATGCCTCTGTGTAT
>JASLIY010000159.1 GCA_030152675.1 Acinetobacter sp. | reverse complement strand
TTTGGAATTGGTTTTACGCTCATTGGATAAAATAAAACGCCCCGTGGGGCGTTTCGCTGTCACTGAAGCTAGGTTAGATGTGCTATCACTGACGAGTATTGCATTGTTGGCACTTAAACATCGAGTTCAGCAGGTTCATCTTCTGTTTCAGGAGTGACTGTCACTGTGCTCAAGAGTTTCTCACGGATCATGCGATCGAGGTCTTGTGCCAGTTCAGTGTGTTCTTCAAGATGACGGATAACGTTGTTTTTACCTTGGCCAATTTTATTGCCTTGGTATGAGTACCACGCACCAGCTTTTTGAACCAACTCTTGTTGGACTGCAAGGTCGATCAACTCACCAAGATGGTTGGTGCCTTTGCCATATAAGATTTGGAATAGGGCTTCTTTAAATGGTGGTGCCATTTTATTTTTTACGACTTTGACTTTGGTTTCTGAACCAATGATCTCATCGCCTTCTTTAACTTGACCAATACGACGAATATCAAGACGAACAGAAGCATAGAATTTAAGCGCATTACCACCGGTTGTGGTCTCAGGACTACCAAACATGACGCCAATTTTCATACGGATCTGGTTAATAAAGATCACCATACAATTTGAACGTTTGGCATTACCTGTGATCTTACGCAGTGCTTGGCTCATTAAGCGGGCTTGTAGACCCATGTGAGAGTCACCCATTTCACCTTCAATCTCTGCGCGTGGGGTCAAGGCTGCAACGGAGTCAATAACGATCATGTCGATCGCTGCAGAACGTACCAGCATGTCTGCAATTTCAAGCGCTTGCTCACCGTGGTCAGGCTGTGAGACCAAGAGGTTGTCAATATCAACACCGAGTTTGCGTGCGTATTGAGGATCCAGTGCGAGCTCAGCATCAATAAATGCACAGGTTCCCCCCGCTTTTTGACACTGCGCGATTGCTTGTAGTGTCATGGTGGTTTTACCTGAAGATTCAGGGCCATAGATTTCGACAATACGGCCTTTAGGCAAGCCACCAATACCTAAGGCGATATCGAGCGTCAAAGAACCTGTAGAAACCGCTTCCACCGCCTGAACCGTATTTTCACCTAGACGCATTACCGTGTTTTTACCAAATTGTTTTTCAATTTGGCTCAGTGCAGCGCTCAGTGCTTTGCTTTTGTTGTCATCCATCTTGCTAACCTCAAAACTATGTTATTTCACTAAATACTTAAGTGGATGTCTTTCATTCATACTGGAGTCCACGGCCGTTATACTGACAGAAAAGTAGGGGCGATTCTATCGGTATTTTAAGCTCTGCGACATGTAATGTCGCACTGACTTAGTCTTCGTGATCAGCCCACTGTTCTGCAAATAATTGATCATTTGCTTGTTTAAATTTATGTAGATCTCGACGATCTTTTTTGCTCGGCCGTTGCTCCGGATGTGCCAAATTGTGCATTTTACGCTGTGTGGCCAGCAATTCGCGTTGCTCAATACTCTGTTCAGTCTCAGTATAGAGTTGCTGCGCTTGGGGTGCTGGCCCGCGTTGATTTGAAAGACCTTGAATCACGATGGTTTTTTTATCAAAGCCTTGCTTAATATTCAATTGCATCCCGACACGGACTTCTTTAGAAACTTTGACGCGCTCATTATTGTGATGCACTTTGCCGCCTTCAATCGCGGCTTTGGCGATGGCACGGGTTTTAAAAAAGCGTGCGACCCACAACCATTTATCGATTCGCATGGACGTTGTAGGTTCAGGCTTAAGTTGTTTCGACATGAATATCCTCAAGTTGCGCTGATGAAGGAGCGAAGCGAGTGTTCAGCACCGCCAATGCATCGGTCAGATTGTACAATGCTGGATAGTGCAAAGTCGCTTCATCACGGACTGCTTTCTGACTTGATGGTTGCGAAATGGTAAGCAGATGTTTGATCCCAAAGCGTTCAGCACTGGCCAAGACGGGCTCAGTATCGTCGATTAAGACCGCCTGTTCGGGATCAAAAGGGTGTTGCTGTTGCAGGGTGTGCCAGAAGCCTTGATCTTCTTTGGCATATTGCATCTGTTCGCTGCTAACCATGACCTCAAAGTACGTTGCCATGGCGACATTCTCAAGTTTCATCGCAAGGCTGGCGACATCGGCATTGGTAACTAACCAGCAACGATAGCCCTGTTGTTTGAGTTGTTCAAGCAGTTCGAAGCAGCCTGGGCGTGCTTTGATCTGATCTTGGTGATCATATTGCAGTTGTAATACATCAACGCCCACTTTGGAGGTCCAATATTTGGAAGAGTACCAAGATAGTGTATGCTTATGTTCTTGATAAAAATTGCGCAAAATAGCATGGCTTTGATCAAGTGTGCACTGATGTGTCATTGCATGGCGCTTGGGAAGTAAGGTGTTCCAGATCAAGTCATCAAATGCTAAATCGAGTAGGGTGCCATCCATGTCAAACATCACGATGGGTTTTGAATCTAAATAGGACATATATAGGTTTTATCAATGTTTATCACAACTCATGCACCACAGGATCAACGGATCTTGAACTTAGTCACGATGATGGCACATGCAAGCCAGATGCTGTTTGAGGAATATCAACATTACTGTGCAGGGCACGCGTTTAATATTGATGAAAAATCAGATCAATCGCCAGTGACGCAGGCAGACCTCAAAGTGAATCAATTTCTGATCGCGGAGTTGGCGAAAATCACACCTGAAATTCCGGTACTGTCAGAAGAGAGCGATTACTCCGAACGGCATGACTGGGACACCTGCTGGATGTTGGATCCCCTCGATGGAACCAAGGAGTTTATTCATCAGCGTGATGAATTTACCATTAATTTGAGTTTGATACAAAACCATCAAACTATCTTCTCAATGATCGCTGTGCCATGTGAGCACTTGATGTACTTGGGGTATTTGACGGAGTTGCCGTATAAGTACGCCTTTGAAAACAAGAACTGGGAACGCTACTGCAAATATAAAGACAGTGACAGTGATGCGATTCAGATTGGGTTGAGCCACAGCAGTAAAAATATTAAATATCAAAAATATATTGAGTATATCGAGCAAGAAATCCCAGTGATTCGGCGTGAGGCGGGCAGTGCTTATAAATTTTGCATGATGCTCGAAGGTGAAATTGATATTTATCCGCGCTTTCATCCCACCTCTGAGTGGGATACCAGTGCAGGACAGGGGTTGCTTGAGAGTATCGGTGGAGGGTTGGTGAGTTTGGATGCTGTGCCATTTACTTACAATCAACGTGACACGGTACTCAATGAGGGCTTTATCGCCTTTCGTGATGAGGACAATCAGCACATCGCCTTGGCGGCGCTGGGGAATGTATCGCTCTAAAGTTGATCATCGACAAAGTTCTCATGCTATAGTGCCATGTATATCGTTTGTTACTGAGGTCGCATCATGCTGAATTTGTTGCCAAAAAGCATGCTTAAAGCCATCGACTTATTACCGACATCCAATACGCCGGTGACGCTCTTCACGCGTCATTCACTGCGTGAGTTACTCAGTGGTCAGGGCTTGGCGGGCTATCATTTGCAATTGACGCCAGAGGGGCGAGATTTGGCTCAGCTCTGGGGGGCTTATTTGGTTGAGCAAACTGATCGCGTGATTCAGCATTGCATCTCCAGTCCGATTCAGCGCTGTGTGGATACGGCTGCCTTGATGATTGATGGTGCGGACTCTATTACTGCGCACAGCCATACGACTTCGATCGAGATCGTTTCTCAGGGGTTATTGGTCGAGCCGGGCAGTTTTGTATTAGATATTGATCAGGCCGCGCCTTATTTTCAACAACAAGGTGCGTTGGGCTTTATCAATAGCTTTGTCAATCAACGCTTACCGGGGATGAAGAATCCCATCACTGGGGTGATGGATGTCTTGGAGTTGATTTACCATACCCATCCTCAACAGAGCAACGCTTTAAGTTTGGCGGTGAGTCATGACACGATCTTGGCGGCAATTGTGGCGGTGATCTCAGGTCAAGCACAGATTCAATCGACAGACTGGCCGGAAATGATGGAAGGGATGTTTGTCTGGTTTGAGGGAGACTGCTTTGAAGAAAGTGTGTTGCGTTGGATTTGGCGTGGGAGTTTGGGTGAGCTCAGTATGCAAGATTTTGCGCAGCGACAACGGGTTTAGCTTGATCAGAATAAAAATCAATGTCCGCTTCAACGGGGATCATCGTTAAACAATCGAATAAAAACAGCCTGCTTTGCAGGCTGTTTGTTTTGGGGCTTTAAGGGCGCTTGTGGTCTTATTGCACCGAAGCTTATTGCACGCGATGCCAAGTTTGGCTGCGGCCGATGGCAGAGATCCCGATATAACCACGTCCGCTGAGGATTTTTTGATCTGCTGACATATTGGCGTTGAAGCTATAGGTTTTACCGGTTTCAGGGTCAAGGATTGAACCGTGATCATATTTGTTGGGTTTGACTTGTTTGAGATTTTTGATGATGGTGAGTCCAGTCAACGCTTTGTCTTTATAAGGTCCGACGCATTTTGAACACTTTTCAACTTCACTTGGCACCAACACTTTTTGAATGCTCGCAGATAACTCGCCTTTGCTATTTTCGGTAAATTTAACCAAAGCACGTGGCTGTTTGGTTTTATCGTCAATGGTTTTCCATACGGTGTTGTTGAGTGGGTCTGCAGCATAGAGACTGCAAGGTAGTGCAAGTACGGTAAAGGCAAAGATAGAGCGTAGGATTGAAGGTTTCACTGCGAATTCTCACTTTAAAATTATTGGATGGTCTGAATCTTATTACGATAAATTTGTTTTGAATACATCGGTTTAAATTTGAGTAAAAAATACAAACTTAAAATTATATTTAAATAACAACTCTCTCCATATTGCGGGGAGGGGCTGTTGTTGTGCTTGTGACCTGACCCGCTCAATGGGCGTGTTGGGATGATTGTACCGTGAGGTGGCAGGCGAGCTCAGAAGGATTGTAGGTGATGAAATGATTTGAAAACAAGCGATTGATGCGGTGGGACTGTATTTTTTTGTGTCGCTCAAAAAACAAAAAGCCCATAAAGGGCTTTTAGATTCAATGCAGCAATTAGTTAGAAGCTAAAGCTTTAACTTGTGCATTTAAACGGCTCTTATGACGAGCTGCTTTGTTTTTATGGATAATGCCTTTATCAGCCATACGGTCGATTACAGGTACTGCTTTAGTGTATGCTTCTGTTGCAACAGCAT
>JASLIY010000148.1 GCA_030152675.1 Acinetobacter sp. | reverse complement strand
GTTACTGTATTATAGCTCGCATGCGGGAATAGCTCAGTTGGTAGAGCATAACCTTGCCAAGGTTGGGGTCGGGAGTTCGAGTCTCCTTTCCCGCTCCAGATATTTAAAAAACCCCTGATCGAAAGATCAGGGGTTTTTTATTGTTGTTATCTGCTCTAAAAATTAAGTCGAAAATTTCTCCTGCACCAATCGAATCAAATCATGTTGTAATTCCGAGCGATTTGTCTTGGAGTAAGTCATATACAAACCAATCTTGGGCAGCGGTTTGTCCATTGCTTTGAGGACGACTCGGTTTGAAACAATCGATTTGACGTAGGCTGGCACTATCGAATAGCCAAGCCCCATCGCAATCGAATTAATATTAAATAAAATGTTTTTTGAATAATGAAAATTTTTGATTTCGACTTTTTGTTTAAATAAAAATTCACGCACAATCCGATTCAACTCAAATGAAAAATTCGGATCACTGATCACAAAGTCACAGTGGGAGAGTTTTTCAATCGGCACAACATCAAATTTAGCCAAAGGTGAGTCAACGTGCATGGCCAAATACAGTTGTTCAGAAAAAAGAAAGATCGATTCAAAATGTTCCTCATCGATATAGTGACGTGTAAAAGCAATATCGAGTTCACCACGGCGTAAGCAATCAAGTTGTTCTCGGCAAGTCAGACTTGTAAACTCAATATTCAGATTTGGATACTTTTCCTTTAACTGCGGAATGATTGAAGGAAATATTTCTATTTCAGCCACAGGTAAAAAACCAATATTCAAACGTTCTATTCTGCGGTTTGCGACCTGCCTCGCCGTGTTAATCGCGATCTGTACTTGCTTCAACACCTTTTCCGCCTCAACAAAAAAAGCGGCGCCCTCTGCGGTAAGTTGAATACTTTTAGAACGACGATCGAGTAAAGAAACCCCGACCTCTTCTTCAAGTTGTTTGATTTGCAAGCTTAACGAGGGTTGCGCGGTAAATAATCGCTGTGCGGCTTTGGTAAAGCTTAATTCTTCTGCAACTGCGATAAAATATCTTAAATGACGTAATTCCATAGCGTTATTCCCTTCCTCTATTTATTGCCTTTCTATCGTTTTTTATTATTGAGAATAAAATCTCATCCCTGTTTTAAGGGCTTTATCGTTCTAAATAAGAATAATAAGGCAAGCATATCAATAAACACAGCAATATGCAGTGGTATAGAAAGATGAAGCTATCAATTCAGCATATTTAAGCAGGCCGAGCATTTACGACTCAGGTTGACGCTACGGCTATAGCGCAGTTAAAGGTTGGGCAACGAGAATACCAAATCCGGCAATCCAAGCTTTGATCGGCTCATAATAACGAATATCAGCTTGATAGGGAGCAATGGCATGCATTGCAGCACAGGCCGCAGCCCAACAACGAATTTCATGGCCGCCTTTACCACCCAGTTGATTAATTTCCTGATCGCTCATATTCGAAAATCTTTCAAAATCGGCTTGAACAAAACTTTCCAATATCCCCATATCCCATTCTGGATTTAAAGCCAATGCATGACTTGCATCAGACGACATTTGCATAGCCGCAACTTTTACTTTCTCTTGGCGCATCGTGCGTGATGCCATGCTGGGGTGACGCCCTGCAATCAGAAATTCCTGCATTTCTGGCGAGACCGCATTTATTTGTGGCGTTGGTGGATCATGTGATAATCCACCTGAACCCAAGATCAGTACTTTTTTATCTGCACACGCTGTTTTTAAATATTGCCCAACGGCTTGACCGAGCTGTACGGCATAGCGCATCGGCATAAGTGGCGCTGCGGCTGCATTCATGAAAATTGGAATGACGGGATAGCTGCTTAATGAACCAGTTAAAAGCAATAAAGGTTGGGTAATGCCATGATCTGCGGTCATCCGATAAGAATAAGCCGTGCTAACGCCTTGAGAAAACACAGACTCAATCAGATTGAAAGCCTCTTGTTCAGGTACTGACATCTGCCCCGGCCCCATATCCCAATCCCCTGCAGCAACAGCTCGCAGGCCAATACAGGCAGCAGGCATCAGGTCATAGAAAAAACCATTAAAATGATCGGGCCCAAATAGAACGATTAAATCAGGTGCATAGGATTTTACTTCTTGAGCAAGTTCAGCCAGCATCTGACGTGCACGTTGCTCAACATCTACAGGCGGTGCGCTAAAATCCATTAAAGGCGTATGTGAAACACAGATTAATTTTACGGGCATGTTCTTTTCCTCTCCATCTCATTCATTAAAGTGCTTTTGGCCTGAAACAGCTTTAACCCTGAACATATAGTTTCTTAAAAATCGCCTGAGAAGTCTGCTCAAGACTTTGTGCCACTGCGGTCGCCATCACAAATCGATCCGGACGTAAAAAAACAACTGCGGTATCTGTGCTTTTCCCCAACCAAGTTCGAATTAAAAAATCATCATCCGCCACAATCTCACGGCATGCATCCTCTGGCTGAGGCAAGACTTCTAGACGTGCTTGAGGAACAACTTGAATGAATTTGATGCCCAACTGTTTCCACTGCGCAATACTCTGTGCTGACATCTTGCTATACGGATCAACTTCCCAACTTAAAATCGCAAAGTGATTGCCAATAATGTCATCCAGCAAATGAACCTTGCCATCACGCTTGCTGAGCACTTTGGGTTGGATAAACATTTTCCCGACATTTGACTGTTTGATTGGCTTTTGATGTAAGACCACGCCTTGTTCATAAACAGGCATCTGCTTAAAGCGCATTTCAAGAAAGTTACGTTTGACAGTAGGTAGATAATTCATCACACCAGCCAATTGATCGCGTATTTTGGCT
>JASLIY010000104.1 GCA_030152675.1 Acinetobacter sp. | reverse complement strand
CTAATCACCGCACATAGCCCTGCGCCTGCCGCAATCACTGGCGCAGCATTTTCAACACTGAGTCCACCAATCGCACAAATCGGCACGGGGCTAAAGCTTGCAGCCGCCTCCACCACATCCACACCGATACAGCCCGCCTCTGGCTTGGTGGCGGTGGCATAGATGGCGCCAAAAGCCACATAACTGGCACCTTCTGCGATCGCAGCTTTGGCCAACGACACTGAACCCGCACAGGTACGACCGATGATCACACCTTGTGGTAAACGCGCCACTGCATCGGTAATTTCACCATCGCTTTGTCCCAAATGCACGCCCAGACCAAACTCAGCCGCCATGTCCAAATTATCATTGATCACAAATGGCGTGTTGTACTGTTCACACAAGGCCTTGATCTGTGCCACTTCCGCGGCTTGTGCATCGGCAGCCACCTTCTTACGACGGTACTGTAAAATTGCCACTTGGCCTGTTGCCAGTGCTGCCGTCAATTTGCTCAGCAATTGCTCAAGAGGATCATCATTGGTAATTAAATATAAACCGCGCATGCACTGTATCCGAAGGTTAAAATTAAAATAGTGGAACGAGCTAGAGATAGCCCGCTGAAATCTAAGCAAGATTATAACGTTCTTCGGCGCCTGATGCTGCCCCAGACGCAGCAACAACCGAAGTATCATCGGCATGCGGACACGTATCAACCTTAACTTGCGATGCGATCTCGACCACGATCACGCAAACTGAGGTTGCCACGTAGAATATCCGTCAACATACGCCAATCCGAGATAAAGCTATACAACGGCTGTTTAAAGCTTGCGGGTTTATTTTTTTCAAAATAGAAATGCCCAACCCAAGCACAGGCATAGCCTGCGATCAGCCCATACGCCACATACTTGGCTTGGCGTTGCCGCACAGCTTGGGTAAAAAAATACAGTCCTAAACTGCTGCCCAGTACATGCAAACGACGACTGTTGATATTGCGATGTTCAGTGAGATAAAAACGGTAAAATTCATGATAATCACGGATTGGAAAAACTGGTGCTTGCTGGGTCGCTAGCTCTGTATGTTGTTGTATTTGCATATTCATTTCAACGCTCCTGCTTGATGCATGGTCTTTTTTTCATCTTGGAACTCTTGATCCATCCCATGCCAACAGCATAGCCTAAATCACGGTGTTATTTACACTCTCCTTCAAGTAAACCAGCTGCTAATGCAAGCATCCAAGTGCGGCAACGCTGCAAAGTTGCCCCGATCGAGCAAGCGATCAGGTAGAATTAACACCTGCTACGCTGGCATGGGTGTTTTAGCTCCCATCCAAGCGCCAATAATTAGATTTTATTAATGTGTATGTTTAGGATTTTCCCATGCTTGAGATTGAATTAAAATTTCAGATTGCGCCTGCTCGACGCAACGCCCTCGCCAAAGCCTTAGACACCAAGTCATCTGAAACCCTTCAATTACAAGCCAAATACTATGACACTGCCGACCGTAAACTGGCGGCACAAGGCATTGCGCTCCGACAACGTCTCGAGGGAGATGTCTGGGTTCAAACCTTAAAAGCCGCAGGCCAAAGTCACTTACATCGCTTTGAACACAATATTGACTTGGGCTCAGCAACACCTGCGCAACTTCAGCTCACTGACTATGCCGAGCATCCGCAAGCCGCACAAATCCTGAGCGCAGCATTGGGTAGCCTCGATCAAGACTTGGTTTTACAGTTTGAGACGGATATTCAGCGTACCCGTCGTGTGGTGCAGCATGAGCAAGCCGAAATCGAAATCAGTTTAGATGTGGGAGAAATTCGCAGCCAAGGCCGCCAGCAAGAGGTACATGAAGTCGAGTTTGAGCTCAAAAGCGGTGAACTGCAGAATATGCTGAGCTTTAGCTTTGAATGGGTCAAGAAATATCAACTCTGGTTGGATGTGCGCAGCAAAGCCGAGTTTGGCAATCTCTTATCACGTCAGCTGAGCGTCAGCCCAGCCAGCGTCGATCAAAATTTTGTGTTCAATAAAAAAGCGTCAGCGGATCACAACTTACGTTTATTAATCGCACATCAGATGCAGCATTTGCTGCCCAATATTGCCGCGATCTCTGCACAAGTGGCTGAGCCTGAACATATTCTACAAGCGCAGCAAGCCTTACAGCATCTGCATCTCAGCCTATCGATCTTAAAGGATTGGAGCAGCAGCGTTTCGAATAAATGGCATGCACAGCTCAGCGCCTTTAAACATCATTTTGAACACCTAGAACATCTTGAGCATATGCAAGCCACCTTGGCGGCCTTATTGCAAAATCCCAAAACCGCACAAAGTCTGGATCAAGATATTCTATACGGTAAAGAAAAACTCTTTAACTTGGTCAAATCCACTCAAAACGTACAGCATTATCTAGATCTACTGATGTTTAGTTTGGCAGCAAGTGAACAGGTACAGAAACAAGACCTGAAAGCCTATGCGCAAAATACCCTGCAACAGCAGTATAAATTACTACAAGAGAGTTTAAGCCAAGTGGATCTCAGTGATTTGGCCACGCTTGAACTTTTGGCACTGCGTTTAAATGAGTTGAAGTTTAGCTTTCCGCTGCTCACCAGTATTTATGATGTGAAGAATTTGCAGAAATACAGCAAATCGCTGCAAGATGCCCAGCAGGCTGCTGAGCAATATCAAGTCTTGGCAGCATCGGCCTCTTATTTACAAGAAAGTGAGCTTGAAGCCAGTGATTGGTTCGCGCTGGGTTGGTTAACCGCCAAACAAGAAGGCTATGCTGAAACCCTGCTCAATGCCACTGAACAGTTCTTGGTCAGCCGCAAGTTTCTTAAGTAATCCGCATTTAAACTCAGGCACTGTTTAAACAGCTCAGGACTTGAAATCAAAACCCCGTGTCGGCGATATAATCGACACGGGGTTTTTTAATCTTAAACTTTGGATATATCCGTATCTTGGTTTTGATGAGCGTGCTGAGTCGCAATCAGGGCATCAAAATCAATCAGTTCATCTGCAAACTGCTGCGCATAATGTGCATGAGTGATCATGATAATGGTTTTGACCTGTGCATGAATCATGTTCAATAACTCGCGCCCCATCTCCTCATTGATTGCTGCTGTCGGCTCATCCATAATCAAGCACTGTGGTTGTTTCAGTAAGGCACGAATAATACTGATGCGTTGTTTCTCGCCACCGGAAAAGCTTTTGTAGATCTCTTGAATATCATCATCTAGCCCCAACTTATTCTTCTGTAATAAATGAAGTAAATTGAACTGTACCAAATAAGCTTCGAGTTCAGCATCCGTATAGGTATAAGCACTATTATGTACTAGGTTTTCACGCAGACTCCCAGAATACACGATCGGAGTTTGGCTGACCACGGCGATCTCGGTATATATCTCCTGTGCAAATTCAGCACTAATATCGATGTTTTTATACAACAACTGCCCAGCATCAATTTGTTCTAGCCCGATTAAATACTGAATAAAACTGGTTTCCCCAATCCCAGTCTGCCCCATGATCACATAGCATTTGCCTTGTTCAATACTCAGGTTAAAATCACGTATCTGATATTTACCCAATTGAAACTGCGCATGATGAAACTGATAAATCAACTCATGTGCTTGAATCTGATCGTGCTTAAACTGCTGCTGCGGCAAGGAGAAATAAGCATTGAATTTCTGTAGTGCAATATAATCGCCTCGAAGACGAATTAAACTTTGCGACACACGTAAAATCGGCATAGTTAAACCAATAATATAAGCACTGATTAAAACAAAATCCCCAGTGGTGACCTGTTGCTGTTCAAACAAGTACACCGTCAAGATCATAAAACTGAGTAAAAATATGCCCACAAACACGATTTGAATGATCATCAAGCGAACGATTTTATAATAACTGTCCGCTGTGGTATGCCGATATTGCGCAGTCTTTTCAGCAAAGCGTTTCAGCTCATACTGATGTGCCGCATTGACTTGAACATCGTAATGGCTTTGCACACGCTCAATAAAAAATTGATTGATCATATTTTTTGCTTCATACATTGCTGTAAACACATCTTGGCTTTTAAAGGTCACCAAGAGTGTTAAGGCAAAGGTCAGTAAGGCAAACAATAAGAAGTAAAACGAGAAACTAAAGCTAATATTCTGTGCTAGCATCCACATCATCACCAATATTTCAAACACGACTGGGGTTAATATAAATAAAGTCGTGTAGGTCAGCTGACTAAATGCCGAGGCACCGCGCCAAATATCAGTATTGATCACACCGGTATCAATTTTTTTCTGTTCTGAATATTTTAAATGGAAATAATTCTCCAATCCTTTATACACCAAAGAGGATTCGATATTGACCATAAATAAGCCACTGAACAACCCAGTTAAATGATCAAGAAAATTACTTAGAAACCATCCCAAGGCATAGGCGATCGCCAGTAGATATAAGTTTTGCCAACTCCACAGCTGATTAAAACTCAGCTCGACACGATCCAATTGCGATAGATCAATAATTTGTTTCATCAAATAAGGTAAATACACGCCAACAAGGGTTACAGCAACCACCACCAAGCCTAAGACCAGCATCATTCGATAAGGGGTATGATAATGTTGTTTCAGTATTTTCCAGCCGCGTCGATATTCTCGTAACCATTGCAGTTGCATAACTGATCCTATTGTTTTAATTCAATCTGATTAAATAAGTTGTAAAACCAAAACCATATCGTGAAGACAAAAACAAAGTTTAAATTATATGCAGAAATATTGATAACTTAAAGTTTAAATCGACAGATGATCCACTACTCGACAACTCTCCCTGCCGCCCGTTATCCAATACCGAATAGTAAATAAATTGAAATTTGGTTTTGATGCTTAGGCTATTTTAAACAACCAACTTCAGTTTCCATTTCTAATCTTGCTCCTGTTCTTACTCGTGCTTGTACTTTTGCTTTGCTTTTTAAAGCATGCAATTGATCAGGGTATTTATTCCGTGGGGCCCAAGCACAGTTGTTTGAGCCAAGACTCAATTAAATAAATCCTGTTTCTGCGAGCAAATGGATACGCGACGTAAGTGCGCGAGTTCTGGGCTTGGAAAGGTTTTGCTTACTTTATGAAAAGTAAG
>JASLIY010000047.1 GCA_030152675.1 Acinetobacter sp. | reverse complement strand
GTCAGGATGACAGCAAAGGGATAGGACGCCGTAGGACGGATAAAAGATAGATGTAGCAATATATTTATTTTCATGGATGTGACATTGGACGTTGTATTGAGACCCGCATAATCAGGATGATTAAATGCGGGTTTTCTCTTTTGGTTTTTCGCTTTTCTGTTTTTATTTTTCTATTTTCAATTCGCTTGATTCTTGTTTTATTACTGATCCAAGATGTCATCTTGCAATCTGAGCCTATAGGGTTTTGAATTTTTCTATCTTGTTTTTATTCTTTTCTTCGGCATGTCTTGTTATTCCGCGTCTCTATTGTTGTAAACATCACCATCAACTGGCCTGCACCCTAAAACGTAGTTATTTATTTTAATTCGCATTTTAGTTCTACAATACAATTTGGTTTTATCGTATTTACAAGATTTGTTATTCTTGTTGTTGCTGGCTATTCTCACAAGTTAAAGTTACAGTTTCATGAAACTTTTCACCCAAATTGTAAAATCAAAACATTGATTACATAGTGGTTTTTAAGCACATTCACTTGGTTTTAATCGTGTTTATTTTTTATCTACAACGCTTCTAGGTTTTCTTATGTTAAAAATTTATGGTATTAAAAATTGCAGCTCCATGAAAAAAGCGTTTGATCTACTCGCCGAACTCGATCTGCCTTATGAATTTCATGACTATAAAAAACAAAGTATTGATCAAGATACGCTGCAACACTGGTTAGATGCCATCGGTCAGGACATCATCTTAAATAAAAAAGGCACCACTTGGCGCAAACTCACGCCTGAGCAGCAACACAACGCACTCTCTAGCCAAGCACAACTCATCGACGCATTGATTGCTCAACCGAGTTTGATTAAACGCCCAGTACTCGCAACCGAACAGGGTTATATCGTTGGCTTTGATGAAGATAAATATCGTGCATTGAAGTAAGCCACATCGGGATCGACTCACAGATCCGCAGTGTTTGAGCCAAGACAAAAACCCAGTCCAAATTTGAACTGGGTTTTTCTTAGCTTTCAAACTGAGCACTTCAACGCGAAGGCTAAAATTGAAATCCGCTTAAAACCTAAAAACTTAGTTTGCGCGAATCCAAGTTTGGTTACGACCCAATGCTGAAACGCCAATATAACCACGTAAATTTAATTTGTTTCCAGCAAGCTCACCTTTGAGTTTATAAGATTTGCCATTTTTAGGATCTAGAATGGTGCCGCCTTCATAGCTATTGCCACCCACATTCTTTAAGTTTTGCACAATGGTCACGCCTTTCAGCGATTTGTTTTTGTAAGGCCCTTCGCATTTGGTACAGGCATTTTCTTCACCTGGTGCCAAAATTGTCTGAATACTTGCAGACAATGTTCCATTTTTTTGCTCGGTAAATTTAACCAACGCCTTCGGTTGTTTGGTGTCATCATCAATGGTTTTCCAAAGCGTACCATTTAATGGATCGGCGGCATAAGCCAATGCAGTTGAAGCCAGAAGTCCTAATGTCAGTACAATTTTTTTCATTTTTTGATTTCCCTAGTCATATTTGAATTATATAGTATCGAAAACTCTAGCCCAATTAGCAATTTTTCTATGTGACTAATTGGTGTACACCTTTAAAAATGTTTTAAATCATTGAATATACATAAATTATCCAAATAGTAGGTTGAAAAAATGAAGCTAAATCCTGCACTAAAACAGTATCTTACAGAGACCTTTCTCAAAACCAGTCTCCGGATGCCCAGCCGTTTAGCACTTCCACCTGCACCGCTACGTTTTGCTTTAGAAAAAATCTGCAAGCTGTTGCCCTTAGCCAAAGGTGTCGAGATTCGTCCACCGCGTATGGCCGGTATTCCTGCGGAAGAAATTAAGCCTCAAGCACATGCCACACAACTGATTTTCCATATCCATGGCGGGGCTTTTTCCCTTGGCTCACTCAATACCCATCGTGCGTTTATGACCGACATCGCAGTACGCACTCAAATGCAAGTCCTGCATGTAGACTATCCGCTCGCACCAGAGCATCGCTATCCTGAAGCACTCGAAGCGATCTATGACATCTATCAACTGCTCCTCGATCAAGGCACTCAAGCCAAAGATATTATTGTCTCAGGTGATTGCTGTGGCGCAAATCTCGCCCTCGCTTTGGCGCTGCGCCTAAAGGACGAAGACCCATCACATATGCCAAGTGCACTGATGCTCATGTCACCGCTTTTAGATTTGACTCTGACCAGCGAATCTCTACGCTATAACCAGAAACATGATGCCCTACTCTCCATTGAAGCACTTGAAACTGGAATTAATCATTATGTTGCAGAAGGTCAAGACCGCTCTATGCCCTTAATTTCACCGCTATTTGGTGATTTTAAAGGCTTACCACCGACATTGGTTCAAGTCGGTTCCAAAGCCCTGCTTATGGATGACGCAGTACGTTTTGAGGAAAAAGCCAAAGCCGCTGGAGTGGATGTCACATATAAGCTCTATACTGGGATGTGGCATAATTTTCAAATGTTTAGCGCATGGTTTGATGAGGCTAAACAATCTATTGCGGATATTGCAGAATTTGCACATAAGATTGATCAAGACTAAGCGCCCTCCACACAACAGACTTCGCAGTACAGCGCGAGATCACTGTACTGCAGCCGAGTATAAAAAATCACTTTCGGCATTTTGCGAAGCATTTTTTATGCATACGATCATCATTGCGCATTGGCGATTCTGATATGAAAAGTCTGCAATTTTTCATTCACAATAACATCATCATGAACTGGAGCAATTTGCGTAAATGCATTTTGATTTTATTTCTGGGATGCGGCGCACATCTACAATGGATCGCTTGGAAAGCTTATATCTTCTACAGCGTACCACTGCACCACTGGGTTAATCTTTCGACCCTCAAAACTCAGATCTTGCTCAACAGCATCGCCATCATATTCTTTATGGTGCTGATGATCCTGTGCTATTTTTTAGAAGGCAAAAAATGGGCTGAACGCTTTCTACCGCATGTGGTAATTAATGTATTCGCGCTGGCAATATTACATGATGGTTATACGATTGGCGTCTTTAGTCCAGCCACCATTACCGGTTTTATCTGTATCTCTGGTCTCGGCCTCCTGCTCTTTAGACGCAGCATCGTTTATCCACCATTAATCCTTTCATCACTGGCGATCTTTAGCTTAGGCCTGATGACAGTCAATGGTTATATCACTTATGCACCTTTATTTAGTTTTGATTTAATCAGTCACTCGCCTCCCCATAATTTATTTTGGGCTGCTAGCATGGCGTTATTTATTATTCCCATTTTGATGTTGAGCCTGATCCTATCTGAAGTGCTATTGATGCAATGGCGTTACCGAGAATCGATTATCCAGAAATTGAGTCAAATTGATCCCCTGACCGACCTTAACAATCGACGTAGTTTTAATGAGCAGCTTCGCTCACTACATTGTTCTCAACAAAGTTATAGCGTCATCATTTTAGATTTAGATTATTTTAAAAAAATTAATGATCGCTTTGGGCATCATGTCGGTGATGAAGTATTAAAACAAGTCGCGATGACCTTGATGAAGTCTGTGCGAGAAACGGATTTAGTGGCTCGATATGGCGGTGAAGAATTTATTATTTTGCTTAAAGAGACCAGTACTCAGATCTGCATCGAGATTGCGGAGCGTTGTCGCCAAGCGATCAAACAACTGCATATTCAAATGAATCACCCCGAAACGCTACACCTCTCCGCCAGCTTTGGAGTCGCCACCTCAATCGCCGAATGTGATAGCGAACAAATCGTCGGTTATGCTGATCAAGCACTCTACTTGGCCAAACAACTTGGGCGTGATCAAGTGCAATGCCATGATCACGCTGCAAATTTTTACCAGGCTCATTCAGGGGCTGAACGATAAGGTTCGTCAATCGGCACAAAGCACTGCTCTAATCGAGCCTGTTTTTGCCACTGCTGAACAGCATCTAAACCCAGTATTTTTTCTACATAAGCTTGATTTTCATTAGAAATAGGCAAGCCATAACCGAGCATACGCATGACAACAGGCGCATAAAATGCATCTGCAATACAAAATTGATCACCACATAAAAAACCATCTACGCTTGGACGCTGCGCCCAAATAGACTCAATCCGGTGCACATCATCACGTAAGTCAACATTGGACTGCCATAATTCGGCACCGACAACAACCAAATCAGCTTCGATATTCATCGGTAATAAATTACGTAAACTGCTAAAATCGCTGTGCATCTCCGCGCAAATCGAGCGTGCATATGCACGTTGCGCCTTATCTTTTGGCCATAAGTGTAAGTCAGGGTAGGTCTCAGCAAGATATTCACAAATCGCCAGCGAGTCTGCGATCATCAAATCAGCGTCTTGTAGCAAAGGAACTTGAGCTGTGGGATGCAGTTTCAGCAACTGCTGTTTGAATGGACTACTCAACTTAAAGTCATCAAATTGAATCCAATGTTCCTGAAACTCGATCTC
>JASLIY010000302.1 GCA_030152675.1 Acinetobacter sp. | reverse complement strand
CCACGCGATATAATTGAGTTGGAACAGACGCTGATCCAGCATCACTCGAGTATCGCTGGTTTAATCTTGGAGCCGATCGTACAGGGTGCGGGGGGAATGCGTTTTTATCATCCCGAATATCTACGTCAGGCACGTTTGCTCTGTGATCAATACAATGTGCTGCTGATTTTTGATGAGATCGCAACTGGCTTTGGCCGCACAGGCAAATTGTTCGCTTGGGAGCATGCCCAAGTTGAACCGGATATCATGTGTATCGGCAAAGCCTTGACCGGCGGCTATATGACTTTATCTGCGACATTGACCAGTCGGCATGTGGCGGAAACCATCAGTCAGGGAGAGGCCGGCGTATTTATGCATGGGCCGACCTTTATGGCCAATCCGCTGGCCTGTGCTGTGGCACTCAAGAGTACGCAACTATTGCTGTCACAGGATTGGCAGGGCAAGGTCTTGGCGATGCAGCAACAGCTTGAACAACAACTGCGTCCCTTGGCTGAACTGGCGCATGTGCAGGATGTTCGGGTCTTGGGCGCCATCGGGGTGGTCGAATTAAAACAACCAGTGAATATGCAGCAGATTCAGCAGCAATGTGTGGAGCGTGGTATCTGGGTGCGCCCTTTTGGCAAACTGGTCTATGTGATGCCGCCCTTTATCATGACGCCGCAAGAGCTTGAGTTCTTACTGACCCAGTTGGTCGCTGTGGTCAAGTTACAAGCCGAAAGCACCGAAAATACGCTGCAAAGTTTGTTAGAAAAGACATCTGATCTCGAGAGTAACGTGCAGAGGCAACAGGCATGAACTTACTCGATCACTATGCTGAACAATTAGCCCAGCTGCGTACACAGGGCAATTTACGCCAATTTACCGCATTACAGCCATTGGGGCGTGAGATTCAAATCGGCGAAAAGCGCATGCTGAACTTTGCCTCCAATGACTATATGGGCTTGGCTGCAGATCTGAGTTTGCGTGAGCAGTTCTTTGATCAAACCCCGATGCGAGATCGGGTCATGAGCAGCTCGTCATCGCGTTTGTTGACTGGAAATTTTCCGGCCTATGAACAGCTTGAGCAGTGCTTGCGCCAAGTCTTTGGCCGTGCGGCCTTGTTGCTCAATAGCGGTTATCACATGAATATCGGGATTCTACCGGCATTGAGTGATAGTCGAACCTTGATCTTGGCGGATAAGTTGGTGCATGCCAGCATGATCGATGGAATTCGACTCTCCACAGCCAAGTATCTCCGTTATCGACACAATGATTTGGCGCATTTGCAGCAGTTGTTGACGCAATATCATGATGCGGCTGACTATGACCGTATCATCGTGGTCACCGAATCCATCTTTAGTATGGACGGGGATGAGACTGATCTCGCACAGTTGGTACAGCTCAAGCAGCAGTTCAGCAAAGTCATGCTCTATGTAGATGAAGCACATGCCATCGGTGTGCGAGGCGCACAGGGCTTGGGCTGCGCTGAGCAATATCAGGTCCTGCATGAGATCGACTTTTTGGTCGGGACTTTTGGTAAGGCCTTGGCCTCGGTCGGTGGCTATCTGATCTGTGATCCAATCATTCGTGAATATCTGATCAATCGCATGCGACCGTTGATTTTTAGTACGGCACAGCCACCGATCTGTATGGCATGGACCCAGTTTGTGTTTGAAAAATCCTTAGCGCTCACGCCGCAGCGCCAGTATTTACAGCGTATCAGTCAGCAGTTACAGCAGGCCGTACGCGATAAAGGTTATGCTTGCCCATCGAGCAGCCATATTGTACCGATCGTGGTTGGCGCATCAGATCAGGCGGTACAACTTGCACAACAGCTGCAACAGGCAGGACTGTATATCATGCCGGTACGTCCACCGACCGTACCGCAGAACAGTTCACGCTTACGCATTTGCATGAATACGCATATCACTACCGCAGATCTCGATCTGCTCATGCAACATCTCTGAGGGCAGCATGTGAGTATTGATTCTGCACAGGTGGCACAGCGTTTTGCCCAAGCCCACCACAGTTATAGCGACCAAGCGGTGATACAGAAAAAGATTGCCGCACATCTCTTGCGCTTGATGCAGCAGCATCTGGGACAAGCACAGTTTGGTAAAGTCTTTGAGATCGGCTGTGGTTCAGGCAATCTCAGTCATTTGTTTATGCAAGCCTTTGAGTTTGATGCACTGTACTTGAATGATCTCTATCCCGAGGTACAGCAGCATTTTGCTGCCGCGCGGCTCAGCAGCACTCAAGCATTGCATTGGTGTCTAGGTGATATTGAGCAATTGCCGTTTCCACAACAGCTTGATCTGGTGATCTCAAGTTCGGCCCTACAGTGGGTCAATGATATAGATGCCTTGCTCGATACTGCACAGCAGGCTTTGCTGCCGCAGGGCTATCTGTGCTTCTCTAGTTTTGGACCTGACAATCTGGCTGAAATCAAAACCCTGACCGGGCGTGGCTTAGATTATCTCGATGTTGAAGCTTGGACGCATCAACTCGAATCACATGGTTTTGAGGTGCTGCAGATCACGTCACAGCATGAGCCGATGTATTTTGAACATCCTTTGCAAATCCTCAAACATCTCAAGGCAACCGGCGTGACCGCAACAGCACAGCAACATCGCTGGAACAAACAGTCATTGCAACAGTTCTATCAAGATTACCAACAGTTTAGCCAGATCGACGCACAGGGCGAGCGACGCTATTGCTTAAGCTATCATCCGATTTACTGTATTGCACGCAAAGCCGCTCTAAGTGAGGTATCCGGAATAGAACACTCCAGAACAGCACCATCTAAAACAGAACAATCCAAAACAGCATCATCCAGAATAGAACCATCTAGAACAGAAGCGTCAGGAATAGAAAGATCATGAGTGGACAGGTTTATTTTATCAGTGGTATCGACACCAGCATTGGCAAGACCTATGCCACCGGCTATCTGGCCAAGTTATGGCAAGCGGCAGGGCAGCAGTTGATTACCCAAAAGCTGATCCAAACGGGTAATGTCGATTTTTCTGAAGATATTCAGCAGCATCGGGAGTTGATGGGGGTTGAGTTGCTGGAACAAGATCACAGTAAGTTGACCATGCCGGAGATCTTTAGTTATCCGGCCTCACCACATCTGGCCAGTCAGATCGATGGGCGCGCGATTGATTTTGCCAAGATCAAGGCGGCCACGGCAGCATTGGCCAGTCAATTTGATACGGTGTTGTTAGAAGGTGCTGGTGGCTTGATGGTGCCGTTGACCACCGAGATGTTGACCATCGACTATATTGCGGCACAGCAATATCCGGTGATCTTGGTGACTTCGGGGCGTTTGGGCAGTATTAATCACACTTTGTTAAGCTTAGAAGCGCTAAAAGCACGGCAACTGCAGTTGTATGCGATTGCCTATAACCTCAATGATGAATCACAAGATGCATTGATCTCGCAAGATACCGCTGCTTATTTAAAATCCTATGTGGCAGCCAACTTCCCAGAGGCACAGTGGATTGATATTCCTGTGCTGAGTGCTGAGTGCTGAGTGCTGAGTGCTGAGTGCTGAGTGCTGAGTGCTGAGTGCTGAGTGCTGAGTCGCCCGGACGGCACAAAACGCAAGATACGATTTCCAATCCTATAAAAAAACCACGATGCGAACATCGTGGTTTTTTATGTTGAGCTCAAGCCCACGCTTTAAGTCGGCATCGACTTAGAATTTTTTGAAGGTCTTTTTAAAGCCAGCAGGTTTGCGTTGTACAAACGGTTCATCACGTTTGTTGTTTTGACTGTCTTTGTTAAAGCCGCCTTTATTGAAACCCTCTTGATTGGCATTGTCTTTGTTAAAACGGTTGCCATTGAAGCCTTGATCTTGCGCACCACGTTGTTGCTGGCCAGCAACATTTGGACGTGCTTGACGATGGTTTTGTGCTTGGCCATCGTTTGCATTTTCGTCTTGGTCACGACGTTGTTGGCGTAAATAGCCCCCACGACGTGCAGCCATTGGCTTTTCTTGCATACGTTCAGTACGACGTTTTGCCATACCAAACAGGCCTGTGCCTTGACGTGGTTTCAAATCAACAAGTTTCGTTAAGTTGTCGATATCACCTTTGTCGAGTTCGATCCAGCGACCGGTACGTAATTCACGTGGCAAGATCACTGAACCATAACGAGTACGTAGCAAGCGGCTAACTTTGAGGCCTTGTGATTCAAAGATACGACGAACCTCACGGTTACGACCTTCTTTCACCACCACTTGGAACCAACGGTTAATCCCTTCACCGCCAAGATCGCTAAATGATTCAAATTTTGCAGGACCATCGTCCAACACCACACCATTCAACATGTTCTGACGAATTTGTGGGGTGACTTCACCCATCACACGCACGGCATATTCACGTTCGATTTCATTGGAAGGGTGCATTAAACGATTGGCCAATTCACCGTCATTGGTAAACAAAAGCAAACCGGTACTGTTAATGTCGAGACGACCGACCATCACCCAACGATCGTTGGCGATATTTGGGAGTTGCTCAAATACCGTTGGACGTTGCTCAGGATCGTTGCGTGAGCAGATCTCACCTTCGGGTTTGTAGTAGATAATGACGCGGCGGCGAATTTCATCTTCAATTTGAAATTGTACTTTACGCCCATCAATGCGAAGCTCATCGCTAGGCTCAATGCGTTCACCTACTTGAGCTATTTGACCGTTGACACTAACACGACCAGCCGCGATTACTTCTTCCATATAACGGCGAGAACCTAGGCCTATTCGCGCTAATACCTTTTGCAATTTTTCACTCATGACAGCATAACCTTAGAAATAATTATCAACAGTTCACCTATTTAGGATTTGGGTGCGGAGGCATCCAATGCCCTAA
>JASLIY010000298.1 GCA_030152675.1 Acinetobacter sp. | reverse complement strand
CTTAGCCAAGTTGGCCAATGTACAGGCAATGTCAATTTTCATTGCGCTATTGGCTTTGGTGGTGATGGCGATGAATGTCGCTGAAGAGACACGTCTCGCCGTGACCATGGCTGGTATTTGGGGCATCTTGGTCTACGTCGGTGTACAGGTGATTGGACATTTATTGGAAAGCAGTTCTGGCGATGACGAACAAGAGGCTGAACAGTCTGGTCATAGTTCAAATACCACCGGCAATATCGTCAAAGCTGGGATCGGTGGCTTTATCTACTTAGAAGTCTTAGATGCTTCATTTAGTTTTGATGGGGTGATTGGTGCTTTCGCGATCACCAGTGATGTGGTCATCATCATGTTAGGTCTCGCAATCGGCGCGATGTTTGTGCGTTCGATGACGATCTACTTGGTCGATAAGGGCACCTTGGATGCCTATGTTTATTTAGAGCACGGTGCACATTATGCGATTGGTGCATTGGCACTGATCATGTTGGGCAGCGGTACAGGGATGCATGTTCCTGAAGTGGTAACTGGATTGATTGGTGTGGCTTTCATTGCTTGGGCAGTGATTTCATCCATTCGTTACAGTAAAAATCAGCAAGATGCAGATCATCTCAATTCGCAAGGAGACTAGCGTATGTCGATTAATCTATCTAAAGGCGGCAATGTCAATTTATCTAAAACAGCACCATCGATGATTCACCTTGATCTTGGCTTAGGCTGGAATCCACGTGTTACCGATGGGCAGGCATTTGATTTAGATGCTGTGGCATTCCTACTGACCAATCTTGGTAAAGTCGCTCAAGATGCGGACTTTATCTTTTTCAATCAGAAAACATCCTTGTGCGGTTCCGTGCATCACCAAGGCGACAACCGTACTGGGGAAGGCGAAGGGGATGATGAGACCATCTCCGTCGACTTATCCAAGATCCCAGCGGATGTTGATAAAGTGGTGTTCGCCGTGACCATTCATGAAGGCCAGCAAAAAGGTCAGAACTTTGGTCAAGTCGATCAAGCCTATATCCGCGTGATCAATAAAGATCATCAAGATGAAGAAGTGGCGCGTTTTGATTTGTCAGAAGATGGCAGCAGTGAAGTGGCGATGATCTTCGGTGAGCTTTATCGTAATGGCGGTGAATGGAAGTTTAGAGCCGTCGGACAAGGCTTTGCCGGTGGACTTGGGCCATTGGCTGCCAGTTATGGGGTCACGGTTTAATTGATATTGACGTGCAGTACGAAGCGTAATTGCGCTTCGTGCGCGTCAGTCCAGATCTAGGGAAATCAAGATGACAGAATTTCAATTGGTGGGGAGTCCAGAACCGTTTTTACTGGTCAAAATGCAACGAGGGGACAGTATTTATTGTGAGTCTGATGCCATGGTTATGAAAGAGCAGGCACTCGAAGTGAGTGGTCGCTTACGTGGCGGTTTGTTTCAATCCTTTATGCGCAAATTCACCTCGGGCGAATCACTTTTTCAACAACAGATCAAAGCCAATCAGGGCGATGGCGAGTGCTTACTTTCTCCAAACTTAGATGGTGATATGCAAATTCTAGAGCTTGGCGCACGACAATATATTTTGACTGATGGCGCATTCGTTGCTGCGACTGAAAAAACCCATATAAAAGCCAAGGTACAATCCAATATAGGCGGGGCTTTATTTGGTGGTACAGGTGGTTTTGTGGTGATGGAGACCAGTGGACAAGGTCAGGTCTGTATCTCAGGCAGTGGGACTTTACTCGAGCTTGAAGTCAGTCCAGAACAAGGTGAAATGACTGTAGACAATGGGCATGTGGTGGCTTGGGATGCTTCATTGCAATATAACGTCAGTATCCCGAGTGCAGAAGGACGCGGGATCGTTGGCAATCTCTTGAATAGTGTGACCAGCGGTGAAGGGTTGGTGATTAAGTTCCGTGGTCAGGGCAAAGTGATTGTGTGCTCGCGCAATCGAAACAATTATATTCGTTGGCTCGCAGGCGCTCTAGGTGTTGGTCAGCAGAACTCAAATTAATCCAATTATGATCGTAGATCTAAAAGAACAGCAACCATTACACTCCCAAACAGTGGGTAAAACAAAATTCTAAAACGCTCACCAGAAAATCTAAAACATTAAACGCCAAACGAGACAAGCTCACTCAAAAATATGAAACAAGCCGAATCAACGGTAAAAGTAAAACCCAAAGTAAAAATGACAACAGAAAACAGAAAACAGAAAACAGAAAAATGAGAGCAGTAAAAACGACAACAGAAAAATATTAATCGATCACCCTAGAGGAGCCAATCAATATGGGTATTCAACTCGAAAAAGGACAAAAGATTTCTCTTAACAAACAAGACGGAACGCAACTCAGCAAGATCTTTCTGGGGGCGGGTTGGGATGTGGCCAAAGCCCGCTCGGGCGGTGGTTTTTTGAGTAAGATTTTGAGCGTGGACCAAGGCAATATCGACTTAGATGCTTCTTTGATTATGCTTGATGCCAATAAAACCATCGTCGATGCGGTGTATTTTGGCCAATTAAAAAGTCGAGATGGCAGTGTGCAGCATTCAGGTGACAATCTCACTGGCGCAGGAGATGGCGATGACGAGATGATCCATGTCAATTTAACCCAGATCTCCGCCAATGTTCAAAGCTTGGTATTCACCATCAGTAGTTTTCGCGGTCAAAGTTTTGAGAACGTTGAAAATGCTTTCTGTCGTGTGGTCGATGCCAATACTCAGGAAGAAATCGCCAAATATAATCTGTCACAACGTGGCAATTATACAGCGCTGATCGTGGCCAAGTTATACCGTCATAATGGTCAGTGGAAAATGGGTGCACTGGGCGAAACCTGTAATGGTCGAACATTTAAGGAGATGTTGCCGGCGATCTTGCCATTACTTTAGCTACTTCTTAGCCATTAAGATTAATTTCTGAGCAACAAAAAAGGAGCACTTGAACTGCTCCTTTTTAATTTTTGGCCGAATGCAATCTAGACCCTAGGGTTTATAGATCCCATGTTGGGTGAGGTGCAATCTCAAGATACGGCGTAATTCGAGTACCGCTTCAGGGGTTTCCTGAATTGAGTGCCCACCTTTGATGATCATCTCCGATGCAGCACCATTTAAATGCGCACTACGATAGGGAACGATCCCATCGCTCATCACATCAGGATCTTTACTGTCGGTGCTATTGCCCATGATCGAGTGAAAGATCATGCCTTTTTTCGGTAATACATTTTTGGTCAGTTCGGTAAATTTTGAGTTATGACTGAGATCGCTTGGGCCATTTTGAATAATTCCAGAACCGACCTGATCGATAAACTGCTTGATATTAATATCTTTGTCTTCAACGCTATCCGCCAAAGCCCCCAAGAATGCTACGGGTAACTTGATGATGCGCCGTGCCATTTTGGTAAACCAAAGGTCCGCATAGGCCGTACCGCGGTGTGGTGCAGCCAAAAAGATTGCACGATCAAAATTTGGTACCGGTTTCATTTGTAAACGCAGCGCCAAGATTTGATTTTCTCTAAGTTTATTGACTTGTCGAGTATTGAGTAATTTTAGTGCAGGCTCAGTCAGGTTGGCCTCACTGACCAATAGTCGCGCGATAATTCCGCCCATACTGTGACCGATTCTCACCGCATCTTTGGCTGCTGAACGGTTCGGATCGATACTCGCATATGCTTGGTTGATGATGGTATTGATTTGAAAGCGACTTTCAAGGATCTGCATATTGGTGGAG
>JASLIY010000292.1 GCA_030152675.1 Acinetobacter sp. | reverse complement strand
GGACAAATTTGGCATCCACAACAAGAGTTTATTGCCCGAGCACTCACCTCACACCGCGAAGGCGATGCATGGGTGATGCGTTTACGTTCCCAAGCCGAGATGGATGCACTGGTCGAGCAAGCTGGTTTTAAGAAGGTCGATCAATGTATCGATGAGTTTGGTATTTTCACCGTTTCAGTGGCGCAAAAAATCTAAAATCATATTCAAAGAGATTAAAACAACAGCATGATCAATATCTCAAACAAAAAGGAACTTGGAAATGGGGACTCGCGGTGCTGGCAATTCTAGCACCGCTATTTTTTCTAAGCTATGGCTTCTCCAATCACATCAGCGCTCAGCTCAATGATGTACCGAGTATCGTGTTTGATTGGGAACATGCCATCCCTTTATGGCCATGGAGCATCGTTCCTTATTGGTCAATTGATTTATTTTATGGTCTGTCCCTGCTGCTTTGTTGGAACAGATTTGAATTAAAACAGCATGCACTGCGGCTATTATCAGCACAGCTTATTGCAGTGAGCTGCTTTTTAATCTTTCCCTTAAAATTTAGTTTTATTCGCCCGGAACTCGATGGTTTCTTCGGACTCTGGTTTGATGTACTTATGGGTTTTGACCAACCTTATAATCAAGCACCCTCATTACATATCGTTCTCTTGGTAATTCTGTGGGATTTTTTCCGCCGTCATGTACATGGGTATTGGAAATTAGGCGTCGATGTCTGGTCATTTTTAATTGGTCTTTCTGTGCTAACCACATGGCAGCACCATTTTATTGATATTCCCGCAGGTTTATTGGTTGGTGCATTCTGTTTATGGCTGTTCCCCTTGCAGGTCAGCGCGCCTTATACCGCCCAATCCAATACTCAAGATCCACAACTCGCACAGCCGAAACTTCCATTACAGCGCCGCAGCATACGCCATGTGCAGCTGGCATTTTATTATGCGCTCCCTGCCGTCCTACTTATATTCAGTGCTTATCTATACCAGTCTTGGGCGCTATGGCTGTTATACCCAGCCTTAAGCCTCAGTCTAGTGGCTTTGGCATATGTCTTGGTGCGTCCTCATTTCTTTCAAAAAGATTCACAAGGCAACATGAGTACTGCTGCGATATTTTTATTTGCACCTTATCTCTTGTTTGCTTGGCTGAATAGTCGGCTCTGGACACGCCAACACCCAGAAGATTCTTTAGTTTTCAATGATGCGCAAATTCAACTCTATTTGGGTCGAATCCCCAACTCACAGCATGCCCATACTTTTACGGGTCTATTCGATTGCTGTGCGGAATTACCGCTCTTTAGATCACATCAAGCACATCAAGCACATCAAGCACATCAAGCACATCAAGCACATCAAGCACATCAAGCACATCAAGCATGTTATAGCCTCGACCTTATTCCCGTGCAGGCCAGTCAATTGCATGCTGCAGTTCAAGCTTTAGATCAGCTCATGGTTCAAGTTCAAGCTGAAGCGTTATATTCGCCAAAATCGATCTTGGTTTTCTGTGCCTTAGGCTATTCTAGAAGTAGTAGTGTGCTTGCAGCTTGGTTACTGGCACATCAACATGCACACACCGTGCAACAAGCCATTGAAATCATCCAACACGCTCGAGCATGGATTGTGATTAATCCTCAGCAACGACACGAGCTAGAACAATTTCATATCCAGCAACAGGAAAAATAAAGTGCAACTACAATTCAACCTGTTGTCTAAATTACTTTCCAATACTCGCAGCCTATGTTACTCCGCCTATCTCTGTTTTGCCTTGGCAACGATTGGCGTGATCTTCGCAACAACACACACTTTTCTCAGTTGGATCTACTTACTCTGCATTACCCTCCTGTGCCTCATACAGCATTATTTGTCTATTCGGGTTCAGTTTGATGTGGATTTGCTTAAATTAGCTGCCCAAACTCAAGATAAATCAGCACCCGCGCAGATCAGCGAGTTTAGCCTCGAGCTTGATCAAGCACTACATCATCTCGGTTTGATTCCACAACAGAAAATGGGGCGTCCTTGGACATTACGCCAACAAGGTTGTCTACGCCTGTTTAAATTTCAATTCATATTCCTTATCATGCAATACATGATATTTTTATTTTTAATACAACATCTTATTTAGCAATATTGCCACGCGAGGATCCGCTATGAATAGTCGCTTGCCTCCCCAAGCAAATCGATCTGAGCCGAAAAGCAATAAGGTCACACAACAGATCGCGCGCTCTATTGCATTTTTAACGCGACGTAGCGCACGTTTATTAACAGGTGCACGAAGCCTATGGGTCGGCTGCCAACCAGAAATGAAACAGCGAATCTATTATGCCAACCATAATAGTCATATCGACTTCATTTTATTATGGTCATCGCTCCCCAAAGAGATCCGTCGCCAAACTCGTCCTGTTGCGGCATCTGACTATTGGATGAAAGATGGTTTTCGCCGTTTTCTTATTGAAGATACATTTAAAGGTGTCACCATCCAACGTGAACGCAAAGATCAAGGTGACCCTTTGCAACCCATCAAAGCGGTTTTAGATCAAGGCTACTCGATTATCTTTTTTCCAGAAGGCACTCGAAACCTGAATGATGATATTGATTTACTCAGTTTTAAAAGTGGACTTTTTCACTTACAACAACAATTCCCCACAGTCGAAGTAGTCCCGGTCTGGATTTCAAATTTAAAACGAGTCATGCCCAAAGGCGCGTTTATTCCCTTACCACTTTTATCTACTGTGTGTTTTGGTACCCCTTTAAACATTTCTCCAGATATCAGTAAATCTGAGTTTCTAGAATATGCACATCAAGAATTACTGAAATTAAAACAGGTTGAAAACCTATGAATTCGACCAATCTACAGCTCACCTATCAGCTATTCGGCATTTTTGCAGCGATCCTAGTCTTTGCTTCTAGTGTGGGGCTGATTTTAAAACATCGTGCAGCTGATCAGCCCTCTCCCGTTATTGACAACCTGAATGCACGTATTAATGCTTGGTGGATCATGCTGATCGTGATCGGTAGTGCGATTTTATTGGGTAATCTTGCTTTTATTATTTTATTTGGGATTATTTCACTCTTTGCTTTGCGTGAATTTATTAGTTTATTGCCAACGCGACGCGGAGACTATTTCCCCCTATTGATTGGATTTTATTTTGTTATTCCCTATCAATACTATTTAATCTACACCGACTGGTATGGTTTGTATTCAATCTTTATTCCACTCTATGTCTTTCTCCTCATCCCGATTGCCAGTTTAAAACAAGAAGACACCACTCACTTTTTAGAACGAAGCGCTAAAATTCAATGGGGTCTAATGGTCAGTGTATTTTGTATCTCGCATGTGCCTGCTTTACTTAATCTCAAACTCCCCGGCTTCCAAGGTGAGAAAATTTGGCTAGCGATATGGCTGATTATGGTGGTTCAAGCAA
>JASLIY010000271.1 GCA_030152675.1 Acinetobacter sp. | reverse complement strand
CGCCGTGAAACGGGTTCATGGATGACTGTGGCAGGAATGACGGCTTATCTCTTTGGTCTGGCGTACTTGATGTCATTCTTTACTTATCAAATCGTATCGCATTATTTCGGCTAAGTCCGAAGGAGGTTGAGATGGTTGAGTTTCTAATTATCGCAGTGCTGGTGACATGGAGTGCTGTGGTGGTCTTTAAGAAAGTATGTCCAAAGACTGCGACCAAGATCCTGACGGCATTATCGTTACGCTGTGAACAGGCCGGTTGGTCTGGTCTCGCAAAATGGCTCAAACCTGCTGCGGTGATGGGCTGTGGCGGTAGTTGTGGCTGTTCTACGGATAGCGATCAACCAGAAGTGAAAAAAATCGAAGTTCAAGCGGTGAAGTGGAAATAAAAACGCCAATCCGTTCGACCTAAACCGCTCAACTTGAGCGGTTTTTTACGCACTGACACAAAATTTTAGTGGAAAACGTAAACAGAAAAGGTAATCAAAATGCCGAAGTGATAACATTTTGCCAGTTTTTAATTTAACGGTGAGTACAGCAAGATGTTGATACAACGTGGTGGCTTAAAGGTTGTTGTTGGGCTTGGTATTTCAGGCGTTTCAGCAGTAAATTTTTTAGATCAACAAGGCTACCGTGTTGCAGTAACCGATTCACGTGGAACACCACCCGGGCAGGAAAAGATTCCAGCCCATGTGCAAACGTCCTTTGGTCAGTTGGATCAAGCGCTATTGTTGCAAGCAGAAGAAATTGTTATTAGTCCGGGGCTTGATCCGAAAACGCCAGAAATTCAAGCTGCGATCGCCGCAGGTATCCCCGTGGTCAGCGAAATTCAAATCCTCAGAAGAGTGACAACGGCACCGATCGTGGCGATTAGCGGTTCAAATGCCAAAAGCACGGTGACATCGTTGCTCGGATTGATGGCAGTTGATGCGGGCAAAAACGTGGCTGTTGGCGGCAACCTTGGACGTCCAGCACTCGATTTGGTGCGAGATCAGCCCGATGTTTTTATCTTGGAGCTCTCCAGTTTTCAGTTGGAAACCACCAGTGAGCTCAATGCGCATGTGGCTGTGGTGCTGAATATGAGTGAAGATCATCTCGATCGTCATGGTGATATGCAAGGTTATCACGCGGCCAAGCATCGTATTTTCCAAGGCGCACAGCGCGTGGTGTATAACCGTGATGATGCTTTAACTCGTCCCTTGGTGCCGGATGCGACCCCGATGCAAAGCTTTGGGCTCAATGCACCCGATATGAATCAGTACGGTATTTTACGAGATGATCAGCAGCAACTCTGGATCGCCCGTGGCCGTGAACGTTTGATCAACAGTCGTGATTTGTATATTCAAGGCACGCATAACTTGGCCAATGCCTTGGCTTGTCTTGCGCTCGGTGAGGCCATTGATTTGCCACTTGAGTCGATGCTGAACACCTTGAAACAGTTTAAAGGCTTAGAGCATCGCTGTGAGTTTGTTAAAGAGCTACATCAAGTGCGTTATTACAATGACTCTAAAGGCACCAATATTGGCGCAACCTTGGCCGCGATCGAAGGCTTGGGCGAGGCGATTGCCGCGGATCAGGGCAAAGTGGTCTTGATTTTAGGTGGGCAGGGCAAGGGACAAGATTTTAGTGCACTGACCGATGCGGTACGTAAATATGTCAAAGTTGCGGTATTGATCGGCGAAGATGCTGGTTTAATCTCGACGGCGCTACAGGGTTGTACGACGTTGATCGCAGCTGAAAGCCTGCAGCAAGCGGTTGAACTGTGTCAACAACGGGCACAGCCACATGATGTGGTGTTATTATCGCCAGCCTGCGCAAGTTTTGATATGTTTAAAGGCTATGAGCAACGCGGACATCAATTTGTTGCTCATGTAAATGCGCTTGACTAAACGATTCTTTAAAAAGAAAAAAGCATAAGGAAGACACCTATGTCTGGGTTAGCTCAGTCAACTTTAAATAAAGTGAACGCGTTGTATCAGCGTTGGTTGCCAAAACTCCCTGCTGAGATCACCATCCGCAATGTATTGCTTTTTTGCGTGATTACATTGTTGTGTATTGGCTCAATCATGGTGGCATCGGCTTCCATGCCCTATGCCGATCGTATGCATGAAAATCCATTCCACTACTTGGTGCGTCACGGGATTTCCATCACGGTGGCTGCCGTGGCAGCTTTTGTGGTTTACCGTATTCGTTTAGATTTATGGTTTAAAAATACCTTTCCACTGTGGTTGCTGACCATTCTGTTGCTGGGCGCTGTATTAGTCATCGGGACTGAGGTCAATGGTTCGACACGTTGGATTCGTATTGCCGGCTTTACCTTACAGGCCACGGAGATTGCCAAAGTGGCGATGGCGATCTTTACCGCAGATTATGTGGTGCGCCGTGCAGCAGAAGTACGCAACAAGTTTTTAGGCTTGGCGCGTTTGGGTGCGGTGATGTTGATCACGGTCGGATTGATTATTGCCGAGCCTGACTTGGGTGCGACGGTGGTGATCGCGCTGATGATGCTTGGAGTGTTTTTCTTGGCAGGCGCACCGCTGATTCAGTTCGGGATTGCCTTTGGCGGCATCATCGGGGCATTCGTATTTTTAATTATCTTTGAGCCTTATCGTTTTGAACGCTTAATGTCCTTTGCCAATCCTTGGGCAGATCCTTTGGGAGCTGGTTATCAGCTGTCGAATGCGCTCATGGCCTTTGGTCGTGGGGAGTGGTTTGGGGTTGGACTGGGGCATAGTATCCAAAAAATGTCTTACTTACCTGAGGCACATACTGACTTTATGCTCGCGATTTTGGGTGAGGAATTCGGTTTCTTTGGGATTGCCACGGTCATGACGTTATCCTTCGTTATGTTGGTGTGTTGCATTCGCATTGGTCATCGTGCTTTAGAGCATCAGTATTTACGCGCTGGTTATTTGGCTTATGGCATCAGTATTATTTTCTTAATGCAGATCTTGGTAAATGCAGGCATGAATATGGGCATGTTGCCGACCAAAGGTTTGACCTTGCCGTTTATTAGTTATGGGGGGTCATCTTTGATTATGTGCGCCGTGATGATCAGTCTCATCTTAAAAATTGAAGCGACCACTCGAGCGTTTAACCCAACCAAAGAAGAGTCCAGTTTCTAGAGTGAGTTGATTGATAGAGGCGAGATTGGGCTTAAATTTCAATATGCTGTTGTTTCGATAACAGCATATTTTTTTGTGTGCGATTTGAGAAGAAGAAAAAGAAAAGAGCAAACAATGTGGTTTGAATACGTCGCCGCAAACTAGTCAAAAACACCGTTGATTTGCGTACCGCGTGGAATACGATCTCGATCCCACTGTGCTACAGCTTGTGCCAGCATCTGACGTGGCCGATCTAAGTCCACATCAGCTTGACCCAATGCGCGTAGTGCATGGCTTAACAGTTGCGGCGCTTGCTGCGTATCGAGTGCCTGAGCCAAGTTTTGTTTCGAGAGCTTTTGTCCGCTGGCATTCATGGCCAAAGGTAGGTGCATATATTGTAGTGTGGGATAGCCGAGTACTTGGCCGAGGTAGATCTGACGTTCGGTATTGTCGAGTAAGTCTGCCCCGCGCACCACATGCGTCATACCCTGTAGATAGTCATCGACCACCACTGCCAATTGATAATTATAAATACCATCACGGCGCTTAAGCACAAAGTCACCGAGTTGTTGTTGCAGATTGCTGCAATGTCGACCTTGTAATAGATCCTCAAAACAAATCAATTGATCGCTGACTTTGAGGCGAATGGCTTGCTGTGCAAGATCGAGATGAAGATCTCGGCAAGTGCCTGCATAGATATGATTGGAGCCGAGCATTTTGCGAGTGCACTGGCAAGCGTAGACCAATTGTTGTTGGGCGAGCTGTTCTAAGACCTGTTGATAAAGGTCGAGTCGCTGCTGCTGGAAAATAATGTCGCCATCATATTCAAATTCAAAGGCATCTATGCAGGTGAGAATATGCTGAATGCTGTTGGGATAAATGCGCGGAATATCGGTATCTTCGATACGCACCAGCCAACGACCGTGTTGGGCTTTGGCCTCGCAGTAACTGGCGACTGCGGTAATTAAGGAGCCAAAATGCAAAGGGCCGGTTGGCGATGGCGCAAACCGACCCACATAAGGCGAGCTTATCTCACACATATGTTGTTATCTGACATGGAGAACTCAGGTTAGCCGTTGTTCTGCTTTTCTTTGATTTCAGCCAATGTCTTACAGTCAATACATAAAGTCGCAGTTGGGCGCGCTTCAAGACGACGTAAGCCAATTTCGATACCACAAGTTTCACAGAAGCCATAATCATCGTTTTTAATCGCATCAATCGACTGTTCAATTTTACGAATTAATTTACGTTCACGATCACGGGTACGAAGTTCAATTGCAAACTCTTCTTCTTGCGTTGCGCGATCGTTGACATCTGGCAGGGCTGAAGATTCGTCTTGCATGGTGTTGAGCGTACGATCAACTTCCGTCATCAACTCTGCTTTCCAAGCCAATAGAATTTGACGGAAATGCTCGAGTTGTCCTTCGGACATGTATTCTTCATTTTTCTTAGGTTGATAAGGCGCAATACCAAATAAACTGGCTGTTGTACCGCTGTCTGAAACCTTCGCTTTGACTTTGCGAACACGCTTGGCTTTATCACCGTCAACGACTTCGATATTCTCTTCAAGCACTTGATTCTGGTTGTCATTCGCCATATAGGGCAATCCTCATCATATACGTATATCAATACGCAAAAAATATGGTGATATGCAAGTATTTTTATTGCTACCAATAGAAAATGTCTCTATCGGGGGCGTCATCATATAGAGTTTTGCTTCAAGATGAAAGCCATGAATGTTGACATTTGACTTTGCATACGCTGTTTAGGAGAAATAACTTAATCTAAATCGCTTGAAATGAAAAGCTAATACCCTGTTATTTCATCATCTATCATTTGCATGCCCTGATAAACCCGCTGTACTTGGCTTGTGAAGCTACCGTCTGCATTTAAGTGTAAACAACGGTAACCTGGCGCGATCTGATCAAGTGCAAAATCATGCTGCAAGGGTTTGAACTGCACACAAGTTGATGGGGTCGATAAAAACTCAATATTATTCCATGTATGAATTGAATCTTGATGCACATGTCCAGACAGAACCGCTTTGATATTCTGCGTCGATTGAAGAATCTCCGTCAGCGCATGCGTGTTTTTAAGTTTATGTTGGTCGATCCATGCAGATTTCATATCAAAGGGATGGTGATGACAGCCTAAAATCAGATGTTTATCTTGACGCTGTTGTAGGATTGGCACAAGGCATTGCAGTTGTTGTTCTTGAATCCAACCATCAATCCGACCTTGCACTGCGGTGTTTAACAAGATAATCGACCAGTGCTCCAAATCAATCACAGTAGGCATTGGCAAGGCTTGTTTGAGCGGAAAGCAACTCAGATCATCGTGATTCCCTGGCACTTGAAAAGTATCAATGTTGAGCTGCTGCATATAAGCCATATAGCGCGCATAGGTCTTGGGTTGCGCTTCTTGTGCCAGATCACCGGTATGAATTAAGGCATCAAAATCAGGATATTTTTGCAGTACATCCGCCATCACCGCATGAAAGCTTTGCTCTGGATTGATCCCGAGAAACGTCGCATCTGCATTTGCCATTAAATGGGTGTCTGTGATTTGAATCAGGGTTTGACAGCGTTGTCCCGTGTGGCTGTTTTGCATGTTGTGACGATGTAGAGCGGTTTGATTTGAAGTGACCACCTTGTATCCTCCCTCAACCTTGCTGTTGCATGGCAATATGCGCCTGAAGCCATTGTAATGCCATGATGACGGGTGCATTGCATAGACGCTTGTGCTGGAACAACACGGCGAGTTCCGCATAGGGGATCAGATGCAGTTTGATATTTTCGCCTTCATCCGCCAAGCCAAAGATGCCGCCTTCGGCCGGTAAATCCACTTGAGCTACATAGAGGTGAAAGATCTCATTGCAGGCACCTGCAGAGGGATAAAAGCTAAAGAGATGTTGTAGTTCACCGATTTCACAGCCCGATTCTTCTTGGCTTTCACGTCGAATGCAGTTTTCGGGTGATTCATCACCATCGAGAACGCCAGCAATGACTTCGAGTTGCCACGGAGAGTGGGGATCATCCACTGCACCAACCCGAAACTGCTCAATCAAAGCAAACTTTTGCTGCAGGTCATCATAGAGTAACACGCCCGCTGCAGGTCTGCGACGAATCAGTTCACGCGATAAGGTCGGGATAAAGGTGGTTTGATTGAATAAGCGGTGACGAAGACTCACCTGTTCGACTTGAATAAAACCCTGATAAACCAATGCTCGATTTTTAACAGTGACATCGGTGTGACCAAGTGAAGCGAATTGGGTGATAGTCATATTCTAAAGTGATGGGACGACGTATATTCATCCCATCCTAACCGAGAATTTTACGAAGACAATACCTTTTTTGCGAATTTACACTTTGTGGTAAAGTTTTTGGCCTTGCTCATGATAAGCCTCTTTCATGGCTTGCATGCCTGCTTCAGCCTCAGTGTCGGCTTGATTTTTGGCATAATCTCGAACGTTTTGGGTGATTTTCATCGAACAGAACTTCGGACCACACATTGAGCAGAAATGTGCTGATTTATGCGCATCTTTGGGCATGGTTTCATCATGCATGCTGCGTGCTGTATCTGGGTCTAAGCTCAGATTGAATTGATCTTCCCAACGGAATTCAAAGCGTGCTTTTGACAAGGCGTTATCACGGACTTGCGAGCCCGGATGGCCTTTGGCGAGATCCGCGGCATGCGCTGCAATCTTGTAGGTAATGATGCCGTCTTTGACATCTTTCTTGTTGGGTAGACCCAAGTGCTCTTTCGGTGTGACATAGCACAGCATCGCGGTACCATACCAACCAATCATCGCAGCACCAATTGCCGAAGTAATATGGTCATAGCCTGGTGCGATATCCGTGGTCAGTGGGCCAAGGGTATAAAACGGTGCTTCTTGGCAGACCTCAAGTTGCAAGTCCATATTCTCTTTGACCATATGCATCGGCACATGCCCAGGGCCTTCGATCATGACCTGTACATCATGTTTCCAAGCGCGATGCGTCAGTTCACCCAAGGTTCTGAGCTCACTAAACTGTGCTTCATCGTTGGCATCTTGAATACAACCCGGACGTAAGCCATCACCTAAACTAAATGACACGTCATAGGCTTTCATGATTTCGCAGATTTCATCAAAGTGGGTATATAAGAAGTTTTCTTGATGATGTGCCAAGCACCACTGTGCCATGATGGAACCACCACGAGAAACGATTCCAGTGAGGCGATTTGCAGTCATCGGCACATAGCGCAACAGCACGCCAGCATGAATGGTAAAGTAATCCACGCCTTGCTCAGCTTGTTCGATCAGGGTGTCTTTAAAGATTTCCCAAGTCAAATCTTCTGCAACGCCATCTACTTTCTCCAGTGCTTGGTAGATTGGAACCGTACCAATTGGCACCGGTGAGTTACGGATGATCCATTCCCGTGTTTCGTGAATATTCTTACCGGTGGATAGATCCATGATGGTATCGGCACCCCAACGCGTTGCCCAAGTCATTTTCGCGACTTCTTCATCAATACTTGAGCCGAGTGCTGAGTTACCGATATTGGCATTGATCTTGACCAAGAAATTACGCCCAATGATCATCGGTTCGATTTCAGGGTGGTTGATATTGGCTGGGATAATCGCACGTCCTTCCGCAACTTCTTGACGTACAAACTCAGGGGTAATTTCACGTAGATTTTTCGCACCAAAGTTTTGCCCAGGATGCTGACGTTGATCGACACCTTCTTGTTGGCGTTGGTTTTCACGAATCGCGATATATTCCATTTCAGGTGTGATGATGCCTTGTCTCGCATAATGCATTTGCGTGACGTTTTTACCGACTTTGGCACGACGAGGATTTTGGATGTGAGCGAAGCGAATTTCAGCAGTGCGAATATCTTTTAAACGCTCTTGGCCGAAGGTCGAGCTTAAACTGTCTAAGCGCTCGGTATCATCACGCTCTAAAATCCATTGATCACGTACATTGGGTAGACCTTGGTTTAAATCGATTTGAACCGCAGGGTCGGTATAAGGTCCTGAAGTGTCATAGACCATAATGCCAGGATTGACTTCACCACCGAGGCCAGTTGGTGTGTCAGTGAGCGAGATTTCTCGAAATGGCACCTGAATATCGGCGCGTGAACCTTGAATGTAGACTTTTTTTGAAGCGGGGAGGATGCGAGTCAAATCTTTTGCGTCTTGTTCGTGTTGCGCAAAGATATCGTCTGGCGAAAGATTCGTTAATTGGTTCATGGCATGATCCTTATGAATGACATCAACGAATCAAGCACGACTAAAAAACTGGCGGATTTATCCTGAATCAGGAGGGAATTTGGCTCGGTTTTTTAGATGGCTTGATTCCTACGCAGGTCTTAACCTGATCAGGTTCAACGGTACTTGTTTTTAAGTTCTACGAATTCACGTAAAACTGAGACAATCTCAGCGAGGTATTACTCGCGCTCCGTCAAGCGAGCCATGATCTTAACATAGAAGCTGAGCAGCGGGTGCTTATTGCACAGGAATTTAATTGAATGCTGTGTTTGGAATTTATTGATTTTATTTATAAAAATAAAGCTGTTTGGCAGACATGTTGTGATCGGTTTTACGATTTGCGTGTCTATTATCGGATGTAGAATATTGTGTGATTAAACACAGATTGCGTCACGGAAGCAGTCGCGCTTTGCTGGACGATCAGGATCGATACTGTCTAAGTTTAAGTGGCGCTGTAATTGAAGAATCAGCAAGTTTTGAGCCTCGTGAGGCTGCTGATTTGAGATATTGGCTGGCGTGCCCAAGATGTGTTGGCGCTGCGCGGGACTCATCTCGATGAAGTTTAAAAATCTTTTTGCCTTGAGTGCGAGTATGCCTTTTTGTTCTGCAAGCTGCACAATTTCGGTATACACCGCATCTTGAATATCATCTGCCCCATTGAATTGGGTCGAGATAGGGTCATTTTTGCTACCGATAAACAACAGGGTCATGTAGTACTGGGCCAAATAATTGGCGTCCGCACGATAGCTACTTTGAGGGTAGTCTTTTTGATACTTGAGCCAAAATTGCGCACGTTGCACGATATCTTGTGGGGCGAGTTTTAAGTGATGATCTTGAAAGACAGGTAGCCGGTTTTGATCTGCCAGCTCTAGGATAAAGACGCTTTCTGCACTCGGGAGATAAGGTGCGAAAACCTTGGCCAGATACTGTGGACTACGACGATAAAAAATTTCATGTCGGTCAAGATCAATCAGTTCAATGTAGGCTTGACCTTGGTGTCGAAGTAGATATTGATCACGTGGATTGAGCTGATCAAAATATTGCTGCTGTATGGTCGGATATTGGGATTTTTCGAGTGCATAATTTTCAAATGCTGTTTGCTGCTCGGGGGGTCGCTCGACATGCAAGAAATTGCGATACATTTGATTGGCCAAACGCATTAACTTCTTTTGTTGATTAAAATCAGCCAATGCTAAACAGAGTCGTATATTCTGATTGACCTGCTCCAATGCTAAGGTACTGCGTTGGTGATCAATATTCTGCATTTCTCGTTCTAAGTTCTGACAGGTTTCAGTTAAGTTCGGTGCTTTATAAGGCTCAGCAGATTTTTGTTCTGCTTCTGGATAGACTTCTGGGCTAGATTTTTGGCAGGCAATAACAAAGATTGGAATGATCAACATGAAAAGCAGAGCAATGAAATGATGATGGATTAACTTTTTTGGCTTCATGTACATGTTAAATTGCAGCATTCAAAAAGTGATAGATAAGTGTGTCAGATGCTTAAGCGCTGATTGTTGCTGATAATGACCAGACTAAATGCAATGAATTGTAGAGTTATGGGATAAAACGGTAATTCAGCACAACAATTTAACTCAGGTGTCATGCGAGTTTTGCGGATGGTCAGTGTAGATCCTCTCAGATGAGGGTTGAATCTGTATCCATCTCGGGGATAGGGGCGTGATTCAGGGGCAAATGATTCACGATCATGCTTCAGTTAGGGTAAAATAAAACCATTGTTGTGTTCAGGTGCTGCCAAGTTGACAAAACAATATGAATACATCTAGAAACCATCGTGAGTTAAATACTGGCGTATTGTCATAAAGAATTCACAATCACTATGCTTTAATGATTCTTTAGCGTAGTTGTTTAACATTTTATCGCTGCTTGTGGAGCGTCTAACCTTGAATCCGAACAATCCCATTTTAAATCATCACATCTCTTCACAATTCAATGAGGATCTGTTGGATGTGAATACAAAATTTATGACCATGGGCGGTTTGGTCGAACAGCAGGTTGCCAATGCGATTCATGCTTTATTAGACACCAACGCAAACTTGGCCATCGATGTACAGTTTCAAGATAATGTCGTCAATCAATACGAACGTGATATCGATGAGGCATTAACCCTGATCCTGGCACGTCGTCATCCTGCTGCGATTGATCTGCGTATGGTGATCGCAATGAGCAAAGCCAATACAGATTTAGAGCGAATTGGTGATGAAGCGGCCAAAATCGCACGTATTGCACAGACCTTGTGTGAAGAAGGTGAGTCACCGCGTGGTTATATGGAGACACGACATATTGGTAACCAAGTGCGTGTTATGATTCATGATGCTTTGGATGCTTTTGCGCGTGTGGATGCAGAGCAAGCTTTAAAAGTCTTGCTGGCAGATGCGGATATCGATCGTGAATACCAGTCTGCAACGCGTACCTTAATGACATATATGATTGAAGATCCTCGTCATATTTCTAGAGTCATCAATGTGATGTGGGTGCTTCGTTCTTTAGAGCGTATCGGAGATCATGCGCGTAATATCTCAGAACAAGTCATTTATATGGCCAAGGGTCTTGATGTGCGACATACCAGTGTTGAAGAGATTGAAGAGAAAGTGCAACAAGGCCATTTGTGATTGAGAAGGTCGTGCTTGGCGTCACTATATTTATTGATATTTAGTATTTACAGTATTTAGTTCCTCGCAAGTTCTTGCGTAGATAAAACAAAGGGTGCATCGATTGATGCGCCCTTTTTGTAGACCTGTACTTTTCTTTGTGCTGTATGGCTTGAATGTGGCTTGATAAATTTTCGATAAAAAAAATCCTAGATTTTGGGGGAAATCTAGGAAGGAAATTGAGCTATGAAATCAATTTGATATGTCATTAAGCCATCTTACATATCAGGAGGTATCAACAAATAAGGTGTAATGGCTTACATTTGAATCTTTATCTGTGATGAAATTAATCATAATGGCTGTGCACGTAACTTTCACTACACCTGTTGTGAGTAGTCTGTAAATTAGGTAAGTAGAATGTAAGTTTTGTTAATGTAATCAGTATTCTGAAACAACAAGTCAGTATTTGAGTTTAACGCTTTTGCCCTAAGCCTTTGCTCATCCGCATCCAGTCATTCATCATCTGACCAGAAATAAAGTAACACCAGTAGACGTCTGATTCGAGTTAAAACATAAAACCCCCTGCTGAAGGGATCAACAGGGGGTAAAGAACAACATCAGTGGTATGGAATTAAGCTTCTGGTGTCCAACCTTCTGCTTTTTCTACATCACTATCATTGTTGAAGAACTTTTCACGTTGCTCTTCAAGGAACTTTTTAGCTTCTGGATCAAAAACATTGAGTCGTTTTTCATTGATCAACGTAGTTTGATGTTGTAGCCATTCTTGCCAAGCTTGTTTTGAGACCGTGTTGAACAGTGCCTCACCCTGAGCACCTGGGAAAGGTGCGAAGTCCAAAGCATCCATTTCTTTTTGATACTTACGACAAAAGACCTGTCTAGACATATCGAGTTCCTTCAGTATGGCATGATGAATTTAAAGTTGTTCAAGGCGTGTGTGTGCACGCTCAATCGCAAGTTTTACTTGTTGAGGTGCAGTACCGCCGAGATGATTACGTGCATTTACAGAGGCCTGAAGTGTCAAGGCTTGATCAAATACATCATCGCTAATTAATGCAGAAAACTGCTGTAATTGCTCAAGTGTTAATTCTGATAAATCTTTACTTTCTGCGACACCAAGTGCCACGGCTTTACCGACGATCTCATGTGCATCACGGAAAGCCACGCCTTTTTTAACCAAATAATCCGCGAGATCGGTTGCAGTTGAAAAACCACGGAGCGCTGCTTCACGCATCATATCGATATTTGGCACCAAGGCTGGAATCATATCTGCAAATGCCATCAGTGATCCACGGAGTGTATCAATCGCATCGAAAAGTGGTTCTTTGTCTTCTTGATTGTCTTTGTTGTAAGCCAAAGGCTGAGCTTTCATCAAAGTGAGGAGGCTAATCAAATCACCATAAACACGGCCTGTTTTTCCGCGCACTAACTCGGGCACATCTGGGTTCTTTTTCTGCGGCATGATGGATGAGCCTGTGCAGAAGCGGTCTGGGATGTTGATGAATTTAAACTGTGAAGACGTCCATAGAATCAGCTCTTCAGACATACGAGACAAATGCATCATGATCAGCGCTGCAGCAGCACTAAACTCAATCGCAAAATCACGATCAGAGACTGCATCGAGCGAGTTCTCTGATGCGGTATCAAAGCCGAGCAGCTGTGCAGTATAGTCACGGTCAATTGGATAGGTGGTCCCGGCCAATGCAGCTGAACCCAGTGGCATACGATTGACACGTTTGCGGCAGTCGATTAAGCGTTCGCTATCGCGGAATAGCATCTCGAACCATGCCATCAAATGGTGGCCAAAGGTCACAGGCTGCGCGGTTTGTAAGTGTGTAAAGCCCGGCATAATGGTTTGGGTGTGCTGTGCAGCCAAGCCTAAGATACCCGTTTGCAGTTTTTTTAAGATCGCCAAAATATGATCAATCTCATCGCGAACATAGAGGCGAATATCCGTTGCAACTTGGTCATTTCGGCTGCGACCTGTATGTAATTTTTTCCCTGCAATCCCGATGCGCTGAGTGAGACGTGCCTCGATATTCATGTGCACATCTTCAAGATCGATACGCCATTCGAATTGACCCGCCTCGATTTCAGCTTGAATCGCCGTCAAGCCTTGTACGATATCTTCATGTTCTTGCGCACTCAGTACGCCTACTTTTGCCAACATCGTCGCATGTGCAATTGAGCCAGCAATATCTTGTCGATAAAAACGTTGGTCAAACTGAACAGATGCGGTAAATTCAGCGACAAAAGCGTCGGTGGCTTCGGTGAAACGACCGCCCCACATACCAGAGGTTTGGCTTTGGGCTGGCGGATGAGAGGAATCAGGCAATGTGGTCATATCGGCTCGAGAAAATAAAAAAGAGTATAACAAATTCAACGCCAATTGCTGAAATCATGCAACAGGATTCTGGCTTAGATTTTAGATCTTCTTTATCGAATCTCACGGATTCACCAACACATGGTCGTCGCCAATATCTATTCGAACTATGGATCATGAGCAATATCTTGGCAGTATTGCTGAGTTTAATGGAGGTGGGACGATGGTCAAATCTAGAGTTCAGCATATTTATTCGCAACGCCTTATATCTGCATTGGTTGGTCTTTTCATTTGCGGCGGTGATTGACTTTCTGCGTGTGAAGCTCACCAGGTTGCCAGATCCGATGTTTTATCTCCTGTTGTTTTTCGTCTTACAGGGCATGGTGGTCTTGGCGACGATGAGTTGCAACTTGTTGGGTTTTTGGGGGCAAAATTTTTCTTTTTATCAATTGAGTTGGTCTTTGGTAGTGCAAAACGTAGCGCTGCATCTAAGCAATAGTGTGCTGTTGGGGGGATTGTGTCTACGCTATTTATATGTGCGTGAACAGGGGCAAAAGGCGCGTGTTGCGGAACAGCATTTGCGGCGTGAAGCTATGCAAAAACTGATTCACCCACACTTTATATTTAATAGCCTGAATACGGTCGTGTGTCTGATCAGTATTGACCCTGCAAAAGCTGAGCAGCTACTTATTGATTTTTCAATATTATTTAGGGCTAGTTTACAGCAACCGACCTTAGTTAGCCTCGAAGCGGAGATTCGACTCTGCCAACATTATTTGGCAATTGAACACATCCGTTTGGGCCAAAGACTGCAAGTGGTATGGAAAATTCAGGACAATGGCTATTTATCTCATGCCTATATTCCGTTATTAACGCTTCAGCCCTTACTTGAAAATAGTATTTTTCATGGTGTCGAACGACACAGTGAAATTACAAAAATTAGTGTATTGGTCGAATTGTTCAGCGACCAAGTCACAATAGTCATTACCAATCCAAGTTTACAAGATAAAATGAAAATTCGTCAGGGACAAGGCATTGCGTTAGATACGATTCGCCAGCGTCTCATTGCTCATTTTGGGTCTGATGCAAAATTTCGACATTATATGAGCAATGGAGTGTATGTCACCTTTATTCAATACAGCTATTAATTAAGTATAAACCACCTATATAAGATGTTGTTTAAGTTGTTGTTTTAAGATTTTGATTGGCGTCGTGCTCATGTTTATATATACAAGCTATGTAAAAGTAGAGCGGTTAAATTTTTTTAGAGTTTGTCTTTTATATATCAATTGTCAATGCGCCTTGTAACACGCCAGTTAATTTATTAAAAAAATTATTGTAACTTTGGCAGGGAGGGAAAATGAATATCCTAGTTAGTGATGATGAGCCACTCGCAGTCGCGCGAC
>JASLIY010000258.1 GCA_030152675.1 Acinetobacter sp. | reverse complement strand
CATAGATGCGTTTTTAAATAACACGCGTCCGCCGCGACGAATTGAAAGTTGCTCTAACTGGATCATTACTGCTTAAACTACTTATAAATGCGAAATCGGCCTAGTTTAACCGAAAGTGTAAAATTCTCCATCTATAATCTGTGTATTCCAGTTGGATCTCGGCTGAATTGGTTATTGAACTCAAAATAGAGAACGCATGACATGCTTTGGCCTATTTTGCCAATGAGCGTGTGATTGACTATAGGAATGAGGTGAGAGGCAGATGGTTTACTTGATTCATAAATTACATCTCTTACTTTTATTGAGTAAAAGAGAATGCGGAAATTTAAAAAACAGTCAAAAATATTATTTTTAAATAATTGATAAATATATCAAAAAATAAAAATAGCGAAAAAATGGAGTAATTACTCTATTTTTTTATATTGAAGCTGATTAATATAGCTTTGATGGATGTTCTCCACAAAATAAATAAAATTCAAAAGGATGTTTCAATGAAAAAAATATACTTTGCACTGACCGCAATTTCAGCTTTAGCATTTTCAAACACATCACAGGCTGCCGTGGATATTTGTGTCTTTGATTTGCTTGGAAAGTCAGGTGAATCTTACCAAATGGCCCAAGAATGGGCACTCGCCGCCAAGGGCTGGGGAGCTGATATCAATCTGGTGCCGCGTCAAGATGAAGCTGTAGCAGATAATGATTTTAAAGCCGGTAAATGTGATGGGGTGTTTATGACCGCCATGCGTGCGCGTCAATATAATAAATTTGTGGGATCAATCGATTCGCTCGGGGGCATTCCGAACAATGCCATCGCCCAAAAAGCGATTAGCTTTGCCTTAGACTCACGTAATGCCGCCAAGATGGTCACCAATCTAGGCGGTAAAAAATATGAAGTGGCGGGAATTGCACCATTGGGTTCGGCTTTTATTTTTGTACGCGATAAAAATATCAATTCGATTGAGAAAGCAGCCGGTAAGAAGTTCGCAGTCCTGAGCTATGATGCGGCACAACGCATCATGGTACAGCGAGTTGGTGCACAAGCCGTTCCGTCTGATGTGTCAAACTTTGTGGCCAAGTTTAATAACGGTCAAGTTGACATGGTTGGTGCGCCGGCCTATGCCTATAAACCTTTGGAGATTTATAAAGGGCTTGGTAACAATGGCGGGATGTTTAATTTCCCAGTCTTACAAGTGACTGCAGATTTGGTGATTCGTCCTGAAAAATTGCCTGCAGGTTTTGGTCAGAAGTCACGTGATTGGTTTGTGAAAAACTTACCGAAAAGTTTTAGCATGATCAATCGTCTTGAAGGCGGTATTCCAGCCAAATACAAAATGAATTTAAGCGCTGAAGAACAATTGAAATATCAAAAACTATTGCGTGATGGCCGCATGGAGCTGACCAAGCAAGGTGTTTATGATGCCGGTATGATGTCGGTACTGAAAAAAGCCCGTTGTTCAGTCGATAAAGCCAACTTTGAATGTGCACTCGGCGGCGAATAAAGGCGAGTTGAGGATTGATCCTGGCCTTTAAAATAAAAGGATGTATTTGACTCAAGCTGACAAAGTTACCGTCAAAGCAAAAGCTCAGCCATGTGCTGGGCTTTTTCTTGTGTTACAGCGTCAATTTAGCCATAGAGCGCTGCTATGGAAAAACGTAGTCTGATGAAATCGGATCGCTTTTTGACAAAAGCAACTTAAAACAACAATGACGTATTTCTGTGTGGCGTTGGAAAAGCTCCTAAGCCATGCATGACTTCTCAGGTATGGAGAGAGAAAAAGATGCAATGGATTCAAGTGCAATACACCAGTGCGGTATTAATCGCTGCTGCGGTCATGACAGCAAGTACCGCAGTTCAAGCCAAACAAGTGCTATGTGTGTTTGATTTGGTGGGGAAAAATGGCGATGTTTATACCTTGATGAAGGACTATCAGTTGGCTGCAAAAAACTGGGGTGCTGATATTGAGCTCAAGGTTGGGCAAAATGAAGCAGTGATCGCCGAAGATTTTAAAGCGGGTAAATGCGATGCGGTCAGTATTACTGGCATGCGTGGACGTCAGTTCAATGCATTTACGGGTTCAATGGATGCGATCGGTGCCATGCCGGATCTGAACTTTGCCATCAAGGTGATGCAGGGGCTCTCGAGTCCAACCTTTGCCAAATATATGCGTCAAGGTCAGTATGAAGTGGTCGGGGTGGTACCAGTCGGCGATGCATATCTGCTGGTCAATGACCGCAGTATTAATACGGTGGCCAAAGCAGCGGGCAAAAAAATCGCAGTACTGGACTATGACCAAGCACAAAAGATCATGGTACAGCAGATTGGCGCGCAGGCGGTCAGTGCTGATGTGACCAATTTCGGTAGCAAGTTTAATAATGGTCAGGTGGATATCATTGGGGCACCGGCTGCGGCCTTTAAACCTCTTGAGTTGCATAAAGGTTTGGGCAGCAAAGGCGCCATCGTGAACTATCCGATCTTGCAAGTCACAGGCAATATTATTATCCGTCCTGATCGCTTCCCAGCAGGCTATGGACAAAAGTCACGTGATTGGGTCAAGACTCAGTTACCACGAGCCGTGCAGATTCTTTCTAAAATGAAAGCGGATATTCCGGCCAAGTATTGGATGCAAGTTGCTCCAGCCGACCAACCGGGATATCAAAAGATGATGCGTGAATCACGGATTAATTTAACCAAACAAGGCGTGTATCACAAACAAATGATGAAGTTACTTTGGCAGTTCCGCTGTAAACAATCACCGAGTAATTTTGAATGTAGTTTGCAGGATGAGAACTATAAATAATCCTAGTCCTTACTCAAACTGCTGCAATCAGCTGTGCATGTCTATGACTCGATTCCTAAATTGAGTCTATGCTATACTGAGCCGTGCTCACTCAGCCACATCTATACAGCTTCGCTTGTCGACCCTTCGTTATAAAATTATCCACTTCGCTCTTGATGCAGACCATGTGTTATTAAGCGATGCTGTGAGAAATGACGATGCTCAACTCAAGTGAATAGTGAGCCTGATTTGCCATCTAAATCGTTTGAGGAATACCCGATCATGAATGCCCAAGCTCTAGAAATGACTGATAGTGCAGCGAATAAAGTGCGTCAACTTCGCGATAGCGAAGGCAATCAAGACCTGATGTTACGTGTTTACGTGACTGGCGGTGGTTGCTCAGGATTTTCCTACGGATTTAACTTTGCTGAAAGCGTCAATGAAGACGATGCAAAATTTGAAAAAGACGATGTCACCATGTTGGTGGATTCATTGAGCTACCAGTATTTGGTCGGTTCTGAAGTCGACTATATTGAAGGTTTAGAAGGTTCGCGTTTTATTATTAAAAATCCAAATGCAACCACCACCTGCGGTTGCGGATCTTCATTCTCGATTTAATCTGCTCAAGATTTAAGAATACTGAATACCAAATCCTCATCTTTGATGGGGATTTTTTTTTGCTTGTTTTTGAGTGAAAACATCGTGATTTATATATTTTGCCATTCACAGTAGGTTGGTTTTATGCGGCGTTGCGATACGAGAGAAAAATTGAATTTCAGCAGAGAGTCGTGATGCTGTGATCACAGATCAAGTTTAATCTGAAAAGGCAATCTATTGATCCAAATCGCCTTCGATTGGGCATCGACGTGCTGAACGCAAATGTGACTGCGATCGGGTTTTATCTTGGAGATGTGTGACTGACAACAATGCAAGCTAAGTGCTTGTACAATTAAGTGTTTTACGCATTCAGCCACTGTGCTTTGTGCTATTTTTTTTAATCATATTGACTTAGAACCCCGAACTGGATTAAAGATTTACTGTGTAGTTTTGCTAAAAGAATACTGCTGAAATACGAAGATAAAAGGTATTTGAAAGCTGCAGACTAGACAGATCTAAAGTCATACTAAATGATAGGGAGAATAAAAATGAGACATGGCGATATCACAAGTAGTCCGAATACAGTTGGTGTAGCAGTAGTCAATTACACCATTCCAAGATTACACAGCAAAGCAGAAGTCATCGACAATGCGCACAAGATCGCAGAGATGTTAAAAGGTATGAAACAGGGTTTACCAGGCATGGATCTGGTGATCTTTCCAGAATATAGCACCATGGGCATCATGTATGACCATGATGAAATGATGCAAACCGCGGCCAGCATTCCGGGGGAGGAAACTGCAATCTTTTCAGCTGCCTGCCAAGCCGCCAATGTATGGGGGGTATTTTCCATCACGGGTGAGCAACATGAGCAGCATCCACAAAAATCCCCATATAACACCTTAATCCTGATCAATAACCTAGGCGAGATCGTGCAGAAGTATCGCAAGGTGATTCCGTGGTGTCCGATCGAGGGATGGTGTCCGGGCGATAGTACTTATGTCACTGAAGGACCGAAGGGAATCAAATTATCTTTGATCATTTGTGATGATGGGAATTATCCAGAGATTTGGCGTGATTGTGCCATGAAAGGTGCTGAACTGATCGTGCGTTGCCAAGGCTATATGTATCCCGCTTGCGAGCAGGAAGTCTTGATGTCCAAGACCATGGCGTGGGCCAATAACGTCTATGTTGCTGTGGCGAACGGCACTGGATTTGACGGGGTATATACCTACTTTGGTCATTCCGCGATTATTGGTTTTGATGGGCGCACGTTGGGTGAGTGTGGTACGGAGCAAATGGGTATCCAGTATGCGCAATTGTCTTTGGCTGAAATCCGTGACGCGCGCCAATATGACCAAGCACAAAACCATTTATTTAAATTACTCCATCGTGGTTATACCGGAGTGTTCAACGATGGTGATGGCGATAAAGGTGTGGCGGATTGTCCATTTGATTTCTATCGCACTTGGGTATTGGATGCCAAAAAAGCGCAGGAAAATGTGGAGTCATTTACCCGTTCAGAGATCGGCGTTGCTGAATGCCCAGTCGGCAATTTGCCACATGCGGGTTTAGAAAAAGAAGCCTAGCGGCGCGTAGCGAGAAGGAGAAGTGAGATCATGACTTTTGCCAGTGATCGATTAGAACAGAACCAAGCGACCATCGCCAAGCAACACTATGATATGCAACGCAATCGCCATGCTTCGCGCACCTCACGTTTTAAGTTTGAACCTGAGCAGGTGATGCAGTTTTTACGTCAGCGTATCGTGGGACAGCAACAGGCCTTAGAGGAAATTGAACAAATGCTACAGGTGGTGAAAGCGGATTTTAATCATCCTGAGCGACCACTGGCTGTGGTGTTGATGTTGGGTAGTACTGGTGTGGGAAAAACTGAAACGGTGCGCCTGATCAGTGAAGCGATTCATGGGCGTCGTGATGCATTTTGCCGTATCGATATGAATACCTTGGCGCAGGAACACTATTCCGCTGCGCTGACCGGTGCGCCGCCCGGTTACGTCGGCAGTAAAGAAGGCACCACGCTGTTTGATATTGAGGCGATTCAGGGCAGTTTTACCAAGCCCGGCATCGTTTTATTTGATGAGCTGGAAAAGGCCAGTACCGAAGTGATTCGCAGTTTGCTCAATGTGCTTGAGGAGGGAAAGTTGACCTTGACCTCTGGCGTGAAAAGCATCGACTTTCGTAATTGCCTGATATTTATGACCAGTAATGTCGGTGCCAAGGCTTTGCAGCAGCATTGGGGGCATTGGACACGATCGCTCAAATACCTACTTAAAAGCCGTGATCAATTTGAACAGGCGCTGATTGATGCAGCGCTTGAGCAACGTTTTGATCCTGAGTTTCTCAATCGAATCGATCGAATCTTGCATTATCAACGCGTCACCGCGGATGCAATCCCAGCTTTGGTGCAGATCGAACTCAATCAACTCAATCAACGCTTGGCCAAGCAGGGCCGTGTGCTCAGCTTAGATACCTCGGTCATCGTGGAGATGCAACAGCACTATGACGGACGCTATGGTGCACGGCAATTGGGCCGGCAAATGCGGACACAGCTTGAGCCTGTGATCGCTGAACAACTACTAAAATTTCCTGAGACTGACCGACTGCACATTGCTTATGTGCAAGGTCGGTATCGGGTGCTGCAATGTGAAAAATAACAACAAATACGATGAGCAATCGAGTAGGGAGTAACGTATGTCTAAGGATTATCAGATTTTTCAACTCGGAGATTTTGTACTGCAACACGGCGTCACATTACGCTCAGCACAGCTGGCCTATCAAACTTATGGCACGCTGAATGCGGATAAATCCAATGCGATCGTCTATCCGACGTGGTATTCGGGACGACATTGGGAAAATGAATGGCTGATCGGAACCGATAAAGCCCTCAATCCGGATCAATATTTTATTATCGTGCCGAATATGTTTGGCAATGGTTTGTCTTCATCACCCTCCAATACCCCCGCACCTTTTAATGGGCCGCACTTTCCCCATGTGACAGTCTATGACCAAGTGCGTGCGCAGCATCGTTTGGTGACTGAGCATTTTGGGATTGAAAAATTGCAGGCGGTGATTGGCTGGTCTATGGGTGCGGGACAAAGTTTTCAATGGGCATTGAGCTACCCAGAGATGGTTCCGAAAATTTTGCCCTTTTGTGGATCAGCACGCACCAGTGAGCACAATCAGGTGTTTTTGGATGCGGTCAAAGCCGCGATTGAAACCGATGCGGCTTTTTTAAATGGAGAATATCGCACCCAACCCACCCAAGGCTTGAGAGCGGCGGCGCGTGTCTATGCCGGCTGGGGGTTCAGCCAAGCGTTTTATTGGCAGCAGCGTTATAAGGATTTGGGTTATGCCTCACTGGAAGATTTTTTAGTTGGCTTTTGGGAGGGGTTTTTCTTGGATGGTCGCGATGCCAACAATTTGCTCGCGATGTTATGGACATGGCGCAATGGCAATATTGGCAACACGCCCGGATTCAATGGCGATCATGAGGCAGCCTTGGCGGCTATTCAGGCCCAAGCCATCGTGATGCCTGCCGAACGTGATCTGTACTTTCCAGTGGATGATGAGGTCTATGAAGTGTCACATATGCCAAACGCCGAGTTTCGGGTTATCCCTGGGGTGTGGGGGCATTTTGCAGGCGGCGGCGTCAATCCTGTAGACACCGCCTTTATCAATGCTGCAGTCGCAGAACTTTTAGCTGCTTAAGTCATCATCGTTGATGGAAACACAGAACTGATCATACTCAGGATCGACTGAAAACTCTAAAACCCACCAACAATGAACTGTCAGCATATCTGCTATAGATCATTGTTGGCATTAAGATTGCTCATAGGAAGAGTGACAGACTTGAGTACCACAATAAGGATAACGCGATGCAACATATAAAAATTAAAGCTGGTCTACCACTCGCAGAACAAGCCGAGATTGGGCATAACCGTTGGCATCCAGATATACCCTGCTTGACTTCGGTCAAGCCGGGAGAAGAAATTTTAATTGAAAGCTTAGATTTTTTGGATGCCCAGATCAAAGACAGCGATGATGCCACAGATGTCAGAGAGGTTGATCTGACTCGAGCACATCCACTCACTGGTCCTTTCTATGTTGAAGGTGCGGAGCCGGGCGATCTCCTAGTGATTGATTTGTTGGATATTCAAGCCATTAGCCCGGTAGGTTTTTCTGGTGTGTTTGCCAAGGAAAATGGTGGTGGTTTCTTGGCGGATTATTTTCCTGAAGCTGATAAAGCCATTTGGGATCTTAAGGGTTTGTATGCGACATCACGCCATATTCCTGGGGTTAGGATTGCGGGTTTAAAACATCCCGGTCTGATGGGCACACTACCATCACATGATTTGTTGGCCGAGTGGAATCGCCGTGAAGCCTTGTTGGTGCCTAAAGGACAGGCCAATCCGCCTGATCCACGTACTGCAGTATTGCGTGGCCTAACAGGGCCGGAGTTTGAGCGCATGGCCAAAGAAGCTGCACGCACCGTGCCTCCACGAGAACACGGTGGCAATACCGATATCAAAGACTTGGCTGCAGGTAGCCGTATTTATTTTCCGGTGTATCAAAAAGGTGCAGGTTTTTCGATGGGGGATCTGCATTTTTCACAAGGCGATGGCGAAATTGGTTTTTGTGGTGCAATCGAAATGGATGGAGTCACTCGGGTTGGATTTGATCTGATCAAAGGCGGTATGGCCAAGTATCAAATTGATAGTCCGATCTTTGTGCCAAGTCATGTGCGTCCGCACTATGATCAGTGGCTGACCTTTGAGGGGATTAGTGTTGAAAATGGCGTGAATTACTATCTCGATGCAACAGTTGCCTATCGCCAAGCCTGTCTTAAAGCGATTAAGTACTTGGAAAATTTTGGCTTCAGTGGAAGTCAGGCTTATATGTTACTCACCGCAGCACCGGTCGAAGGTCGTATCGGTGGCATCGTGGATATCCCGAACTGTGCCTGTACCGTATCTTTGCCAACGGGCATCTTTGAACAAAATATCTTGCCGCAAGGCGCTTTGAATGAGGATCAATTTTGGGGACGTCGCCGTTAAAGCAAGTAAGGCTACGCTTCGATCAGCCTTTGCAGTATCGAAGCGTACCGATTCAAGCTGAACATCCACAACAGAGAGGTAAAACAAGATGCCACTTTACGACTTTAATTGTCCGCATTGCCAAGGAATTTTTGAACAACGCGTGGCGATCAAGGAGATCCGTATCGC
>JASLIY010000248.1 GCA_030152675.1 Acinetobacter sp. | reverse complement strand
CCGTGCCGATACCACAGCGCGTCAAAAGTCGGATCAAGACGGTATCGATATCCGTTACTACAGCATCATCTATGAATTGATTGATGACGTGAAAGATGCCATGAGCGGTAAATTGGCACCTGAACATCGTGAAACGATCCTCGGTGTTGCGCAAGTTCGTGAAGTGTTCCGTTCAAGTAAGTTCGGTGCAGCTGCGGGTTGTATGGTCATGGAAGGTACGATCTACCGTAACAAACCAATTCGCGTACTTCGTGATGACGTGGTGGTGTTCCAAGGTGAACTCGAATCACTACGCCGTTATAAAGAAGTCGTTGATGATGTTCGTGCGGGTATCGAATGTGGTCTTGCGGTGAAAGGTTATAACGACATTAAAGAACTCGATAAGATCGAAGTCTATAGTGTTCAAATGGTTAAACGGAGTCTTTAATGGCTGGAGGTCAGCGTCTTAAGCGAATGGGTGATTCTGTACAACGTGAGTTGTCAGAGATGATTCGCCAAGAGCTCAAAGATCCGCGCTTGGGTGGTCTTGTGACCATCTCAAGCGTCAAAGTCAGCCCCGATCTTGGTTATGCAGATGTTTATGTAACCGTGATGGGACGTGAACTTGAAAATGATCAAAATGAGCAAGCACATAAAGATACTTTAGATATTTTAAATAAAGCATCTGGCTTTTTACGTCAAGAATTGAGTCGTCGCATTAAAACACGTGTGACACCACGTCTACGTTTTCACTATGATAAAACCAATGCTTATGGCAACTATATGTTTGGTTTGATCGCTGAAGCAGTCAAAGACTTGCCTGAGCGCGAAGACGAAGAATAATGTCGATCTAACACGTGATATGCATGCCAAATCAAAGCCACCTTCGGGTGGCTTTTTTGTTCTAGAGCGAAGAATAAATATACCAAATCATACAAACTTAAGAGGAATTATGTTTAAAATCACTATTATGTGATCGAATATAAATAAATACTTGAGGACGGATCAATGAATTCTTTGAAAAAAACACTCATCGCAACTACGCTGGCCAGCACCCTATTATTTTCAGGCTGTGGCTATAATACTTTACAGGCCAAAGACGAAGGGGTGATTGCATCATGGTCTGAGGTGCAAAACCAATATCAACGCCGTACCGATCTTGTGCCGAACTTAGTCAATGTTGTCAAAGGCTATGCCAAACATGAACAAGCAGTATTGACTGAAGTCACTCAAGCGCGTGCCAATGTCGCAGGCTTAAAAGTCGATAAAGAAGTACTTGAAGATCCAGAATTATTCCAAAAGTTCCAGCAAGCGCAATCACAAATGACAGGTGCATTGTCCCGCTTATTGGCTGTGAGTGAAAACTATCCGGACCTTAAAGCCAATGAGCAATTCCGTGATTTGCAAGTACAGCTTGAAGGCACAGAAAACCGTATCGCAGTGGCGCGTAATCGCTATATCACCACAGTTCAGGACTACAATACTTATGTCCGTCAGTTCCCACAGGCCATGACTGCAAAAGTCATCGGAATGAAAGCCAAACCGAACTTTGCTGCCGAAGCTGGTGCAGAAAAAGCGCCGACTGTGAGTTTTGAATAAGCCATTGCAGATGAAACAGAAGGGTAGCGCCATGTTGAGTTTAAGCAAAGTGAGCGTAATCAAATCATGGGTCAGTCTGCGGCGAGCAGCGCTGATGCTGGTCGCTTGTGCCTTGTCGATGAGTCTCTGGCTACAACCACTTGCGCATGCGACCGAAGCCACGCAAGCGGATGACTTGGTCTTGCTCAAGCAGTTGCAGCAGCAAGGTCATGCCACTCAGTTAGGCCAAGGTACAAATACAGCTCAGCAAAATGGCGCTGGGACCACACCGCAGTCTAAACCGAGCGATGCAACACGGGCCACTGCAGCGGATACAGGCGGCGGTGATCCGATCGTGGCCTTGCCCACCATCAATGCTGCGATAGTCGATCAAGCCAATATTCTGAGTGCTGCTGAAAAGCAAAATTTGGCGCAGCAGATCGATCAGATCTATCGCAAAGGTAAGGCGCAAATCGGTATCGTGATCGTTCCAACCACTGGCCAAGAGAGCATTGCAGACTTTGCTTTACGTTTGGCGGAGAAAGTCAAATACGGTTCCGCAGGTCAAGACAATGGTTTACTGATCGCAGTTGCGGCCAATGACCGACGTATTCATATTGCCACGGGATATGGGCTAGAAGGGGTTTTACCCGATATCGTCTTGGGGCGTATCATCCGCAATCAGATCGCCCCTGCATTTCGTGAAGGTCAATACGGTCAAGGTATTCAGCAAGGTTTGAACGAAATCGAACGTGTGTTGAATATGGACCCTGAAGTGGCACAAAAAGCCGCGCAAGAATTGGCACAGCGTCAACATGATGCGATGCAGAAAGAACAAGCGCAGGGTAAAATCTTTAACACAGCCATCATCATTTTTATTATTGGTGCTTTTGCTTCAATGTTTATTGGCAAACGTATCAGTGCGGCGACTGCTGGTGTGACTGGTTTTGCTGCGGGACTGATCTATGGTTCGGGGATTATCTACAGTATTTTTATTGGTTTTGGATTGTTCTTTTTAATCGTCACGCCTTTAGCGCAGTTTATCCTACAGGTGCTGATGTCCGGTGGTGGACGCGGCGGTGGCGGAGGTGGACGTGGAGGCGGCGGCTTTAGTGGCGGCGGTGGTCGATTTGGCGGTGGAGGCGCATCAGGCTCATGGTAACGACAACAGATACGACAAAAATTGTCACAACACCCAAATTGCAAGATCCAGTTCAACCCAGTATCAAACGTTGGCTCAAGCACTTGTTCTATCTACCGATGAGCAAGCGCTATTTCAGCCAACAGGATCAACTGGATATTGCCGCAGCAGTACAAAAAGCTGAGCAAGATCATGTGGGTGAGATTCAGGTGGTGATTGAGGGGCATCTACCCGGTCAGGTGGCTTATCACATGGACACCCGTTTACGTGCACAGCAACTCTTTGCCGAGCTCGGTGTTTGGGATACGGAGCACAACAGTGGTGTGTTGTTATACCTCAACTTATGTGAGCAGACGGTTGAGCTTGTGATTGATCGCGGGATTAAGCAATTGACCTCACAGCAGTGTTGGGAGACGATTTGTACCGAGATGATTGCTGCATTGAAAAACAAACAGTACAAACAGTCTGTATGTGATGCGGTCAATGAAATTGGTCGCATCTTCAATGAATTTGATCAATTACAACATCGTTCGGAGATGAACGAACTCTCGGATCTGCCAATCATTCTCAAATAACTGTTCTGATGCTCGCTTTTAAAAACTGACAAATATTGTCAGTTTTTTTCATTTTTGACCTTTGATCATGACAAATAAAATAATGATTGTTTAGTTGAGCTTAATAAATAAAATAATTAAAAGCATGGATGTAGACATCAATCGACATCGACTCATCCGCATAGCAAAAAACTAAGAATGATTAACTTATCCAGGTAGAGGATTGAATATGAAAACAGCACAACAGGGTTTTACATTATTCGAGCTGATGATTGTGGTCGCGATTGTCGGGATTCTGGCGGCGTTCGCACTGCCTGCTTATCAAGATTACACGGCGCGTGCCCAAGCCACTGAAGGCTTTAAAGCCACTGCGGGATTACAAGCGGATATTGCAACATTCGCTACAGAGCAAGGCAGGTTACCAAATACTACTGATTTAGGAATG
>JASLIY010000230.1 GCA_030152675.1 Acinetobacter sp. | reverse complement strand
TTTCCCTTCGCGATGTCCAGCACCTTTATCAAGCTGTCTTTTTTTGGCAAAACGATTGTTGCCATCCATGATGATGGCAACATGCTGGGGGGGACTTGCCTCGTTAGATGCAGTCATTCAATATTAGACCTTCAACAATTCTGCTTCTTTGGCGGCTAAACGTTTGTCTACTTCTGCAACAAACTTATCCGTGATTTTTTGAACATCATCACCTGCACGACGTTCATCATCTTCAGAAATTTCTTTGTCTTTTAACAAAGACTTGATATCACCCAATACATCACGACGAATGTTACGAATCGCAACTTTGGCATTTTCAGCCTCAGTACGAGCAACTTTCTGCATATCACGACGGGTTTCTTCAGTCAGAGCAGGAAGAGGAACGCGAATCGAATCCGCACTAATCGGATTAAGCCCTAAGTCACTTTCACGAATAGCTTTATCGATTGCTGACACCATTGTACGTTCAAATGGTTGAACCAAAAGGGTACGTGAGTCTTCAACCCCAACGTTTGCTACTTGGTTCAATGGAACATCAGAACCATAGTAAGAGACCATTACACCATTCAAGATTGATGGGTGTGCACGACCTGTACGTACTTTTGCAAAACCTTGTTCTAGAGACTCAAGGGTCTTTTGCATACGTTCTTCACTGTCTTTCTTAAGATCGTTAATCATAAGATCTTCCTTACTTATTTATTCAAAAGTGGGTAATTTAAAAATGTGCCAGTATAGTGAGCTTTACAGCTTAGGTACACGCATTTGTGACATGAGTACCTTCTTTTTCACCCATAACCACAGAAAGTAAAGCATTAGATTTATTCATATCAAATACTTGTAAAGGCACGTTGTGATCACGACATAAACAAATTGCGGTTAAATCCATAACACCCAATTTTTCATCCAAGATTTGATCGAATGTTAAGTGATCATATTTCACTGCATCTTCGAATTTGCTTGGATCTTTGTTATACACGCCGTCAACTTTGGTGGCTTTCAGGATCAGCTTGGCTTCAATTTCAATGCCACGTAAACATGCTGCAGTATCTGTCGTAAAGAATGGGTTGCCTGTTCCTGCAACAAATACGCAGACTTCACCTTGAGACAAATGACGAATGGCATCACGGCTAGAATAAGATTCTACCACCGTACCAATCGGCAATGCGGACATCAAACGGGTTTTAATGTTACGACGAACCAATGCATCACGTAGCGCCAAACCATTCATGACTGTCGCCAACATTCCCATTTGATCGCCTGTCACCCGGCCAACTAAGCCGTCTTTTTGCAATTGGCTACCGCGGTATAAGTTACCACCACCCACCACGATCCCCACTTGCACACCTAAACCGACCAAGTGAGCAATAGACAATGACATTTGGTCAAGCACTTGGGCATCAATACCCATATCTTTATTTCCAGCGAGCGCCTCACCTGAAAGTTTTAATAAGATTCGTGAATAACGAGGATTTTTGGAATCTGACATCTCTAACGCTCCGCAACTGTATATTTAATATGCAACATTCAAACTTTACACTTCATCTTCTACGCTTTACAGCAAAGTCGGCCACTTAGGCCGACTTTACTTGAATCAATTTAGCAAACAAGTCGTACTCATCCGCATCTGTAATTTCAACTTCAAGTAGATCACCCGCTTTAATGCGAGTACGGTCGATATCTTCAACAAAGACATGACCATCAATTTCAGGTGCATCTGCATAAGAACGCGCAACAGCAACAGGAAACTCTTCTTCTAGCTCATCCACCAAAACCGTCATCACTTGACCGATACGTTTTTGCAGTTTCGCAGTCGAGATTTGCTGCTGAACTTGCATAAATCGTTCATAACGTTCTTGTTTGATTTCTTCTGGCACATGATCAGGCAAGTCATTCGCGGTTGCACCCTCTACCGGTGAGTAGGTGAAACAACCGACGCGATCGAGCTGAGCTTGTTGTAACCAATCCAGTAACTGTAGGAAATCTTCTTCAGTTTCACCAGGAAAGCCAACAACAAAAGTAGAACGAATCACCAGCTCTGGACATTTTTCACGCCACAACTGTAAACGCGCCAGCGTGTTTTCACTATGCGCTGGTCGCTTCATCAACTTCAAGATCTTTGGACTGGCATGCTGAAAAGGAATATCCAAATATGGCAGGATCTTGCCTTGTGCCATCAAGTCGATCACAGCATCTACATGTGGGTAAGGATAGACATAGTGCAAACGCACCCAAATGCCTAACTGGCCTAATGCAGCACACAGATCTAAGAACTTGGTTTTGACCGGCTGGCCATCCCAGAAGTCCAATTTGTATTTGGTATCAACACCATAGGCAGAAGTATCTTGGGAGATGACCAAGACTTCTTTAACGCCCGCATTTTTCAGTGCTTGAGCTTCACTCAATACTGAACCCACGGGACGTGAGACTAAGTCACCGCGCATGCTCGGGATAATACAAAAAGTACAACGATGGTTACAGCCTTCAGAGATTTTAAGATAAGCATAATGCTTCGGCGTCAAGCGAATGCCCTGCGCCGGAACCAAATCAATAAAAGGATTGTGTTGCGGTGGTGCAGGCACATACTCATGTACAGCCTCCATCACATCTTGATATGCAGCAGCACCCGTCACTTTGAGGACATTGGGGTGCATCTTGCGAATTTTATCTTCGTCTTTACCTAAACAACCGGTCACGATCACGCGACCATTTTCATGCATGGCTTCGCCAATTGCATCAAGGGATTCTTGAACTGCAGATTCAATAAAACCACATGTATTGACAACCACTAAATCAGCACCATCATAATTTGATGCGACGTCATAACCCTCAGTTTTTAACTGAGTTAAAATTCGTTCAGAATCG
>JASLIY010000097.1 GCA_030152675.1 Acinetobacter sp. | reverse complement strand
ATGACGTAGAACAAATAAGATGGCACATACTAACACAACCACAGGGAGGTGAATATTGTTCCGGCCATGTTTTAATACAATTAAATACTCTTTACATCAAAGTGCTTGCTGGGATTGACGCATTATTTATTCAACCTGCATCAACCAGAATCTCCCACTCTCTCGCCTTACTGATCCCATGATCTGCGCATCATCACAATCAACAGACTTTGGTTCATACCAAGACTGAATAAGCCTCAGCCTGCTTAGAGAAGGATCTACTCAGCAGCACCGACGGCATGCTGAGTATTTCCACTTTTCTAGAGTCTGTGGAGATTGGATCTATGCTTGCTTTAACGTTTTAGTTCGCGCATCAGTTGGTTCAGTAAGTCATGGACAAATTGAATGCGCTTTTCCTCATCTTCAAGCATGACCATGACTTTGAGTTTTTGTCCGCCCTGCATTCGATAATAAGTCGGATGTTTTTGCATTAACTGAATAATACTCAAGGCCTGCACCGGGGTATCTGGTGAGAATTCAATCGCCCCGCCCTGTGCACCGATATCAATCTTGGTCATGCCCAATTGTTCGGCTTTGATGCGGATTTGATGCACGCTAAACAAATGTTTCACTGGAAGCGGCGGCAAACCAAAGCGATCGATCAACTCCATGCGGATATGATCAAGCTTGTCTTGCTCATCGGTATTACTAATACGTTTATAAAACAACAAACGCTGATGCACATCGCCCAAGTAAGCATCGGGAATCAATGCCGGCATATGTAGACTGATCTCAGCGGTCAAGGAAAGTGGCGCATCGAAGTTCGGGGTCTTGCCTTGTTGAATGGCTTTGGTGGCTTTTTCCAGCATTTCCATATACAGGCTATAACCGATCGCCTGCATTGAACCGCTTTGCTGCTCACCGAGTAACTCACCCGCACCTCGGATTTCCAAATCCTCGGTCGCCAAGATAAAGCCCGCACCGAGATTGGCAGCTCGTTGAATGGCATCCAAACGTTTTTCTGCATCACCTTTGAGGCCTTTGATCGATGGCACCATCAAATAGGCATAGGCCTGATGATGCGAACGCCCAACACGTCCTCGTAGTTGGTGCAACTGTGCCAGACCTAATTTGTCTGCGCGTTCAATGATGATGGTATTGGCATTCGGCACATCAATCCCGGTCTCGATGATGGTTGAGCAAACCAGGACGTTATAGCTCTTATGATAGAACTGCTGCATCACTTGCTCGAGTTCACGTTCATGCATCTGACCATGCGCCACGGCGACACGCGCCTCAGGCACCAAGAGACGGATATTTTCCGCTGCACGCTCGATACTGTCGACTTCGTTATGCAGGATATACACCTGACCGCCACGCAACAATTCACGCAAGATCGCCTCTTTTAAGGTGGCATCGGTTTGTTCGAGTACAAAGGTTTTTACTGCCAAACGTCGTGCCGGCGGTGTGGCAATAATCGACAGATCACGCATGCCCGAAAATGCCATATTCAAAGTACGCGGGATCGGAGTGGCGGTGAGGGTCAACATATCGACATCGGCGCGCATGGCTTTGATACGCTCTTTGTCACGCACACCAAAACGATGCTCCTCATCCACCACCATCAGACCGAGACGCTTAAACTCAACCGACTGTTGCAAGATCTTATGTGTACCGATCACGATATCTACTTTGCCATCAGCCAAGTCTTGCAAGATCAACTGGTGGCTTTTACTGGTGCCAAAACGCGACAATACTTCGATGCGAATCGGCCAATCGGCAAAACGATCTTTGAATGATTCATAATGTTGTTGCGCCAAAAGTGTGGTTGGCACCAACACGGCAACTTGCTTGTCGTTCTGTACCGCCACAAAGGCAGCACGCATCGCCACTTCGGTTTTACCAAAACCAACATCCCCACAGACCAAACGATCCATCGGCTTGGCCAACTGCATATCATGTAAGGTGGCTTCGATGGCATTGGCCTGATCTAAAGTTTCCTCATACGCAAAGCCGTTGCAAAATTGGTTATAAGCCAGTTGATCCAATTCAAAACCAAAGCCCGGCTTGGCCTTACGTCTGGCTTGAATATGTAATAACTCGGCCGCCACATCGTGGATTTGTTCCAAGGCTTTACGTTTGGCTTTGTTCCAAGCATCTGTACCCAGTTTATGTAACGGTGCCAAATCTGGATCACCACCACTATAACGACTGATGAGCTGTAAATGCGTCACAGGCACATACACCTTGGCGGCATCAGCATAGTCGAGTTGCAAGAACTCGTAGTCTTGCCCATCGATGCTCAAGGTCACCAAACCGGCATAACGCCCGACCCCGTGATCGATATGTACCACCGGCGCACCCAAACTCAGCTCAGTGAGACTGCGGATCAGAAATTCTTCAGAGACCTCATACTGCCGTTTGCGGCGACGCTGCACCACCCGATGTTCATAGAGTTGATTTTCAGAGATGACCGATAACTGCTCACTGATCACCAAGCCTCGATCGAGTGCAGCATGCGTAATCGCAATTGAAAACTTTGAAGCAAGAAAGTGATCAAAACTCTCAACCACGGGGATCTCACCCAAGCTCGATCTCAAAGCATCTTTCAGGCTCTCACGGCGCCCTGCGCTTTCCGCCACCAATAACACCGGATAGTTGGCCGCATCGATATAGCGTTTGACTTGGTAAAAGGGATGCTGCTGCTTGGGGTCTACCGCGAGACGCGGTGGATTTTCGCTTGCGAGATTGACAGCACCCGCACGCGACTCCACAGCTTCCGCAGAAACCACCAATCGTGGAAATTGATTGAGCGATGCCAAAAGAGACTGCGTCTGAATAAACAGTTGCTCAGGTGGCAATAAAGGCTGATCGATATTATGACGACGGTCTTCGTAGCGACGCATCACCTCCAACCAGAAACTATTTAAGCCGCGATCCAACTCCTTGTCTGTAATCACAATGGCATTGGGCGGAAAATAGTCGGTGAGGCTACTCTGCTGCATCGCCTCCGCACTAAAGAATAATGGAAAGTAGAACTCCAGCCCCGGAGAGGCAATTCCATCCAAGACATCTTGATAGATCGGGTTTTTCTTGGGATTGGCGTTAACAAAGCTTTCTGCGTAACGATCTCTAAAGGTCGAGCGTGCGTCTTTGAGCGGAAACTCTTTGGCTGGCAAGACCGTAAACTGTTGCAACTGGGTGGTGGTACGCTGAGTTTCGGGATCAAAGAAGCGTAGGCTTTCGATCTCATCATCAAATAAATCAATCCGAATCGGCGCATCTTGTCCAGAGGCATATAGATCCAGAATACTGCCTCGCACGGCAAATTCACCATGATCATAGACCGTATCAACCAGATGATAGCCAGCTTGGATCAAGGTCATTTTTTGTTGTTCAAGATCGAGCTTTTGCCCCACACGTAAATCAAAGTGCTCCCCCAGTACCCATGAACTCGGAGCAACACGTTGCGCCAGCGTGGTGGCAGAGATCAATAAAATCCCGCGTTTGGGCATATTGGACAAGATCGAGAGACGATCAGAGACGATATCTTGGTGCGGTGAGAGGCGATCATAGGGCAGGATTTCCCAATCAGGGAAGATCACCGGCTTTTGACCGTAGAATTCGAGTTCACTTTCTAGTTGTGCCAAATGCTGACTGTTATGCGCCACCAGGACCAAGAGCTGATCGGTTTTTTCAGCGATTTGCTTAAACAGTAATGCCGCTGCTGAGCCGAGCAGTGAGCCCACCCATCGTTTTTCATTGGCTTTGAGTTTTTTTAAATCAAGTTGAGTGATGATGTGTTCAAACATGAAGTCAGCTTTGTGTAAAACATATGCGGGCTATCTTAACATGATGTATTTTACAAAATACATGTTGCTCCTCGAAGTACAGAGTTAAAATGCCCGCTTTTCTATAGATCAATCAAGGCACTGAGGAAGGATCATGCACGACCTGAACCTGACCGGCGCTCCCGCGATGAGGATGGCGAATCTGCGCTCGATTGAGGACAGCATAGCAACCCATCGCAATACCGGCACCGATAAACCAATTGAAAGCCGCCAAATGCTGTAATGCAGGCGTAAGTACAAAGATCAATCCGATCAGCACAGCGATCGCGAGCGCCAGCATGGCACGTGGATTGACGCCCTTTTTATACCAATACGCGGCTTTGGGATCGCAACTGAATAAAGCATCAACCTTGATCTGTTGGCGATGTACCCAATAAAAGTCCACAATTAAAATCCCAAACAAAGGCCCAATAAATGCAGCCAATACATCCAAGGTGTAATGAATCAACTCAGGAGATTGGAATAAATTCCATGGGGTAATCACAATCGAAGCCAGCGCTGCGATCAAACCACCAGTTCTAAAACTGATCTTGGCGGGAAATACATTCGAAAAATCAAAGCCTGCGGACACAAAGTTCGCCACAATATTGATCCCAATCGTGGCGGTCAGCAGAGTGATTAAACCCAAGGCCAAGACCAGTTCATGATCGATCAAGGCTGCCGTTTGCAATGGATCATGAATCATTTCCCCTGTTAAGCTGTAGGTTGCGGCGACCGTAGTCACGGTAATTAAAGCAAAAAAGATGAAGTTAAACGGCAGCCCCCAAAAGTTGCCTTTTTTAACCTGCTGCATACTTTTGGCATAACGTGCAAAATCACCAAAATTTAACAATGGCCCAGAAAAGTAAGACACCACCAAGGCCACAGCAACCAAGAATTGACCCAACTGTTGTGCGGTTGTCAGTTGCTCACTGCTGAGCTGAAAGGAAATATTATTCCAACCGACTTGTTGTACCAACCAAATCACCAAGGCGATCATCACCACATACACGGCAGGCCCCGCCCAATCAATAAAGCGTTTGATCGCTTGCATGCCCTTCCAGAACACCAAGGCCTGTAGCAGCCACATCCCCAGAAAACAGAGCCAGCCTAATGCACTGAGTCCAGCAAAACTATGCTGGGTTAGTGCTGCGGTGCTAGGAAAGTATTTGAGTAAAATCAGCATCAATGCATTTGAAGCCAACCAAGTTTGGATGCCATACCATGCCATTGCGATCAGCCCACGGATCAGTGCAGGAATCTTGGCACCATAAACACCGAATGCTTGGCGACAGACCACCGCCCACGGCACTCCACTACGCTGACTTGGGCGCGCCACCAAATTTGCACAATACTGCACCCAACTAATGCCCAGAACTAAGGCAACCAAGACCTGCCAACTGCTTAAACCCAAAGTAAATAGGCTGGCCGCAACCACATAGCCCCCCAGACTGTGTACATCTGACATCCAAAATGAAAAATAGTTATACCAAGTCCAATTTTGTTGCGCTGGCCGTAAATCGGCATTACTCAGACTCGGATGATGATGCATTGCTTGCTTGTTTATTGTTGTCATGACATTAAATCCAACCTAAGAGTGGATTTAAAAACAGCATAAATTATGCCAGCCATAACCAATCCCAGTGGTCGCTAGGCTGTGGATCATAATCAGCTCTGTTGAGTTGGGATGAATATTGCTAGTCATGGCGTAGGCTGATTCATTGATTACGCTGAACATCATGGATCTATTTCCTATCTATTCGACAGAGAGCTTCTATGCGCATTCAACTCATTAATCCCAATACCAGCCTTGAAATGACGCACGCCATGCAGCACAGTGCCATGCAGGTCGCACATCCGGATACACAGATCATCGCCTGCTGTCCTCATATCCAAGACAGCGTTTCCTCAATCGAAGGACATTATGATGAAGCCATCGCCGCAGTGGCCACGCTCAACTTGGTGCAACAAGGCCGTGATCAGAATGTAGATGGGCATATTATTGCCTGTTTCGGCGATCCAGCACGCCATGCTGCCCGAGAGTTAGCAGTCGCGCCTGTGATCGGGATCGCTGAGGCCGCGTTCCAAGTTGCCAGTCTTTTGTCTACCAAGTTCACCATCGTCACCACGCTCAGTCGCACCAAGATCATCGCAGAGCATTTATTGCATGAGTATGGTTTTGCACACAAATGTGCACGTATTCGTTGCATCGACCTTCCGGTACTGCTTTTGGAACAAGATGAACAGCGTTGTTATGCCGAGTTGCTCAGCAATTGCTTGGCGGCCAAACATGACGATGGCATTGGCGCGATTGTCTTGGGCTGTGGTGGGATGGCTAAAATGGCGACACGCTTGTCTCAGGAGATAGATTTACCTGTGATCGATGGCGTCAGCGCTGCAGTTAAAATATTGGAAGGTTTATCGGGCTTGGGTTTAAAAACCAGCAAATGGGGCGATTATGCTGCCCCGCATCATCGGGACTTGCGCTAGCTTCGGACGACAAGGTTCAGGCCGCAGGCCATGATCCGACGCGCCGATCCAGCATGAACGCATCACCTGAAATGTATATTGCATACAATCTCTGATACAAAAAGTGGAGCATGCTCGAGATGAGAATCCTCCACTGATGTTGCATGTACCGCGTTAAATCGGATTAAAGCTCATCAAAAGCTTCCATCACTCGAGTTGAATACACCAATGCCGCACCGGCATTTAAAGCAATCGCTGTACCGAGCGCCTCAGCCACTTCTTCTTGAGTGGCACCGGCTTTTTTCGCCGCAGTGACATGTGCAGAAATACAACCATCGCAACGTGTGGTCACAGCCACGGCCAAAGCAATCAATTCATGGGTTTTATCATCCAGTACTTTATTGGCCTTGGTCGCAGCATCGAGTTGATGCACTGCTTTGGCGACTGGTGGGTTGAACTTGGCAAAACGCCCCACCCCTTTGACTAAATTCTGTAGTCTCTTGCTCCACTCATGTTCCATTTTAAACTCCATCTTAGAAACAAACCTATTCGTAGGTGGTTTCAACATAGAGTCACTCAGGTTGCTATAAGGTAGGTGGTGCAATTTTATTTGTCACGAAACTCAAATGACATCAATCCTTCTGATCAGGCTGAATCATTTTGCTCTGATTTTCGATTTTGGCGGGATGTGTGGACGCGATCTGCCAGATGCGGTAACTGACTTGAATCTCTTGGGGTGCATATACGATGATGGGCGTGTGGCTATAATATGGCAGCATAGACTCACCAGAAAAGTGTACTGGACTATCACCAAGATAACGAACATGTGGACACCCCATCAAAGTTGAAATATAGCGATCCGTCGGCCCAATTTGATAATAAATATGACTGCCATCCTTGAGATATTTTTGGCTGAAATCAGCACGAAAGCTACCTCGATTACAATCTTTCATGTGCTGCTTGGTGGCAACAATTTCAACTTTCAACTGCTGCTCATCTTGCTGCGGATCAAGCCAAATCACATGACGATTTAACTCAGCTCTGACCGTGGGATAGATCGAAAGATCGTGCCTGCGATGCTCGGGCACAGCAGCCTGCTGTACTTGAATTTGCTGTGCCTGAATGCGAGTCACTGCAACACACGTCAGGCTACACAATAATGCAAGAAGGGCTAATTTTTTATTGGCTATCTTGATCTTGATAATCTTCATTTTGACGTCTCAATTTTAGGCCTTCATCTTGATCAAACCAAGCAATCCAACGAGGTATTTAAGCTTTAATTCAGCCTGATCATGTTTGAGAAAATCATCGAATCGATCAAACTGATTCAGGTCTATGATTTTGTCTTATGTACTCGGGGGATTTTCATGAGTGATATGATTTAATATTCAAGGCTGTAATATACACTGTGGTAAATCAGTATCCACAAAAACTCAAGCAAATATAATCAAAAATGAATATCTGATCGAAATCATGCGACTAAAATATTTTAAATATATTCATCCACAGCCAAAGCATGATCGAGCTGAGAATCCGCACATAAACCCACACAACACGCCTATATCAGCTGTATTGTAAGTTTTTAAAGCGCGCAATATGAGCACTCATTCAATCGATATATGGAAAGATCATGACAACCCAAACTTCAGGTTTTAAAGCTTTCGTGGATAAAACCAATCAAACTGCAAAAAACATCATGCATCCCGCTCAACCACATGTTGAACAAAATCGCGTTGAACCTGAATATAATCAAACTCAGACCAAGCCCAATAATGATCAACAAGATAAAGAAAAAACCACACCACTCAATCCAGATGCACCACAACCTAAATAGTCTTCGTCTATCTCCGCTCACGTACTTGTTATAAACGCGCCCTAACTCATCTATAGCTCAACTTATCTATAGCTCAACTCAATAGGTTTAAGTTGCGAACTAGATATGGCGAACGCGATATGACAACCATAATCCCGCCATACGATGTCTTAGTCTTCATACAGCACGATCTGCAGTGCCCAGAATGAGATCGACTGTCTCGTCCTAAAAATACGTCAACGCAAAAGCCCACCGTCATAGTGGGCTTTTGCATTGAGATTTTAAAATGCCGCGTATTTATTATTTTAATCTGGCCGAGGAATAATTTTTATACCACTTTTTCGCTGTTTAACTGCTGTCCCAACCATTCAATAAATTCAACTTTATTTATAAATTTAGGCGCAGTCCGAATATTAATACGGGTCAATGTACCAAAGCGCCCTTTAAATGAGTGTGGAAATTCAAAGCCAAAGTCATTGGCACAGCCTTGATGGATGGAAGCAAAAAACTCAATTAAAATATCATTTTCGCTTTTGCTTTCAAAATTGGGGCGTTCTTTAATAAATTCATATATTTGATAAAGTGTAGTACGAGCATTATTGATCATTTAAATCACTCTACTTATGTTTAATTTTACGCTAATTATACACTTTATTTTTGGCACGCTTAGTCATATCGGGACAATAAGTTGAGCATTTGACACACTAAGGTCCATTAAAGACAAATCATAAAAAAACACGTATTAAACATGATGCGGTTCCGTGTTTTGATGTAACACTGGTTTAGTTGCGACTGATTGCTGCGACATTATAGTTAAATCATGAGATCGGGGATCTGTAAACATCCCCGATCCCCAGTTTAAATACATCAGGCTATTTTATTTTCTCAGATTGTTGACCATGATTTCCAAGTTATTCCGGATCAATAAAGCCAAATTGACATCCACACCATGCAACATTTTCTCTTCAAGCGAGGCCACCACAACATTACATTGCTTGAGTTTTTCAATACCCGCTGCGGTTAATTTCACTAAAATTCTACGCCCATGTGTTGGATCTGAATTTTTTTCAATCCAGCCCAAGTGTAATAACTCTTGCACGATCTTATTCGCTGACTGCGGTTTGATAAACGAACGCTCCGCCAACTTGGCATTTGAGATTCCCTCCACCTTGGTCGCAAGCACAGATAAAGCCGTGTATTGCGCTAAAGAAATATCCAAAACTTTTAATTGTTCCGTCAAAATCTTACTAATAATACGATCAACGCGTGCGATCATATAACTCAATGTCGGTGACTGAGTTTCACTCAATGGATTTGACATAAAATACGCTTTTAACTAAATGAAGCATGATCGCAAGATCATACTTCATTGTTGTTCGAAGTTGAATAAGATTGAATCACTAAGCATTAAACCAATGCAGTGCCTCAAACTTTTTGCAGCACCCCATCCACCACCGGTTTACGTACCAACAATAACGCTGAAAAAGCGGCAATCAAAATAATCGGGATACTGGCGCCGATCACCATGGCTGAGCTAGAGCCGAGTGAAAGTAACATGCCAGCCAAGAGCGGCCCGGCAAAAGATCCCAAACGCCCCACAGCGACCGCGGCACCCACACCTGTGCCGCGCATTTCGGTCGGATAAAACATCGCAGCCAAACCATATAACGCCGATTGGCCTCCGACGATAAACATGCCACAGCCCACCGCAGACAAGGCCAGTAACGCAACGCTCGGAGAAATGGCGAGGCAGCATAAGGACAGCAGCACCCCTGCATAAATCAACTTGATCACCACAGGCATGCGTAACTTGTCGAGTAAGATGCCCATCAGGATCGAGCCGAAGATGCCACCCAAGTTATAACCAATTTGTACGTAGTTGGCCTGCGTTTTATTGAGTCCTTGCTCCCCCATCAACAACGGCAACCAATTGAGTAGGAAATACAGCACCACCAAGGTACAGAAAAAACTTAACCAAATTTGCAAGGTTGAAAAACGACGCGTTTTGGCAAATAAAACCTCCCAAAATGATGTCGTTGGCGCCGCGTTATGCTGCTGTGCCGCTTGAACTTGTCGCAAGTAGGCACTGGATTCGGGTAAATATTTGAGTAGCAAGGGAATCAATAAGATCGGCGCAAAACCGCCAATATAAAAAATATGCCGCCACTCTTGATCTGCGGCCAAAGCCATCGCCACAAAAGAGGTAAGCATTCCACCAAAAGGGATTCCGCTATACATAATACTCACGGCGGTTGCTCTGTGCTGCGTGGAGACCGCTTCCGAGGCAAGCGTAATCATCATCGGTAAAGCCCCACCCATACCGAGTCCCGTGAGAAACCGAACAAAAATCAACATACTGTATTGCTGGGTAAAAGCCGTCAATGCCGACATGATTCCAAATAATAAAATGCTAATAATTAATACTTTTTTACGACCGAATTGATCGGCAAAACGCCCGCCTAAAATCGCACCGGGCAAGGTGCCCAAAGTTGCCGCGCTAAATGCCCATGCCATTTGGGCATGATCTAAACCAAACTCCATACGCATGCGTGGTGCCGCGACGCCCATCGATTGAAGATCAAATCCTTCAAAAATCGCAATCGCAAAACACAATGCAAGGGTTAGCGTGGCTTTTCCTTTTTGACTCACACTCTTTTCCATGACTGATTGTCCTTGATTTAAAACCCTGATGTAGACACTTCCTGTTGATACATTGCGCTCAAGTGAGCACACACAATATCAGCTAATCTTGTATATTTAACAAGCAATTAAAATATAAAATAATAATTTAATTATATTTTTCACTATAAATCAATCACTTAAAATTAATTTTAAATTTCAAACAGAAAGCGCTTGAATATAAGCCAAACTGATACTAGATTAAATCATCAATACGATAAAGACCGAATGGAGAACAGACATGTCTTATAAGAATCGTTGGGATACCGTAGATGTCAAAGTAGAAGATGGAATCGCTTGGGTCTGCCTGAATCGCCCTGAAAAAAAGAATGCCATGAGCCCCACCCTCAACAAGGAAATGATCGATGTGCTGGAAACCCTTGAATTGGATCAGGATGCAAAAGTTCTGGTCTTGACCGGTGCTGGGGATTCTTGGACTGCGGGAATGGATTTAAAAGAATATTTCCGTGAAGTCGATAGCCAACCTGAAATTTTTCAAGAACGTATTCGCCGTGATTCCTGCCGTTGGCAATGGCAATTGCTACGCATGTATAGCAAACCCACCATCGCGATGGTCAATGGCTGGTGCTTTGGCGGCGGATTTTCTCCTTTGGTTGCTTGCGACTTGGCGATTGCTGCGGACGAAGCCACCTTTGGCCTCTCCGAGATTAACTGGGGCATCCCACCGGGCAACTTGGTCAGTAAAGCCATGGCCGATACGGTTGGGCATCGCACGGCCTTGTATTACATCATGACAGGCAAAACCTTTAGCGGTCAGGAAGCTGAAGCTATGGGCTTGGTGAATAAGAGTGTGCCGCTCAGCCAGCTCAAAAACGAAGTGATCGAACTGGCCAAAGTCTTACTGGAAAAAAATCCAGTGGTGCTGCGTACCGCCAAAAATGGCTTTAAACGTTGCCGTGAACTGACATGGGATCAAAACGAAGATTATTTATATGCCAAATTGGATCAATGTAATCACCGTGATACCGAAGGCGGTCGTCAACAAGGTTTAACTCAGTTTTTAGATGAAAAATCGATTAAACCAGGACTACAAAGTTATAAGCGCGCCGAGTAAGCTCAGTCCAGCGTTGTTGACTAGATGACGCAGCATCAGGCTGCGTTTTACAGGCGCAGTCTTTATTTTGGAAATATAAGGAAGTATATCCATGCAAAACGTACAGTTACTGATACACGGCAAGTCATTGGATTCGAGTTCAGGCAAAAGCTTTGAACGAATCAGCCCGATCGATGGCAGTGTGGCCTCGATCAGCGCCGCCGCAAGCGTCGAGGATGTTGATCAAGCCATTGAATCTGCTCATCGTGCATTTAAAACATGGTCAACACTCGCGCCAACCGAACGACGTCTACGCCTGCTCAAAGCTGCCGACTTGATGGAGCAGCACCGCGATCAGTTTATTGCCACGGGGATGCGAGAAACAGGATCGACTGCGACGTGGTATGGCTTCAATGTGCACTTGGCTGCCAATATGCTACGCGAGGCCGCTGCCATGACCACTCAAATCGATGGCAGTGTGATCCCCTCTGATGTGCCCGGCAATCTGGCCATGGGCATACGAGTGCCGTGTGGGGTCATCGTCGGGATGGCACCGTGGAATGCACCGGTGATCTTGGCGACACGTGCCTTGGCCATGCCTTTGGCCTGCGGCAATACCGTGGTGCTCAAAGCCTCCGAAGCCTGTCCTGCCACGCATCGTTTGATCGGCCAGATCTTAAACCAAGCTGGTTTGGGCGATGGCGTGGTCAATGTGATCACCCATGCCGCAGAAGATGCAGCCCCCATCGTCGCGCGTTTAATTTCACATCCACTCAGCAAACGCATCAACTTCACTGGCTCCACGCATGTTGGCAAAATTGTGGCAGCCACAGCAGCGCAATATCTCAAACCGGTGCTACTGGAACTGGGTGGAAAAGCCCCCGTCATGGTTTTAGAGCAAGCCAATCTAGACGATGCGGTTGAGGCCATCGCCTTTGGCGCCTTTTTCAACCAAGGTCAAATCTGTATGTCGACTGAACGCGTATTGGTCGATGAGCGGGTCGCCGATGCTTTGATTGAAAAATTAATCGCCAAAACCAAAACCCTGCAAGCGGCCAACCCTCAACAACAAACAGCCGCACTGGGACTCTTGGAGAGTCAACGTAGCGCAGATCGCATTCGCCAACTGGTTGAAGATGCGCAAGCACACGGTGCTGAATTGCCCTTGGGTCTGCACATTGATGGTACCACGATGCAACCGACCTTAATCGTCAATGTCACCGAACAGATGCGCTTATACCGTGAAGAATCATTTGGCCCCTTGTGTACGATTCAACGCTTTAAAAGCCAAGATCAGGCCATCGCACTGGCCAACGACAGTGAGTTTGGTTTGTCCTCAGCAGTGTTTAGTCAGGATCTGGCACAAGCCTTAGCGGTGGCCAAACAGATTGAATCGGGGATCTGTCACATCAATGGCGCCACCGTGCATGATGAGGCACAAATGCCATTTGGCGGGGTCAAGCACAGTGGTTATGGTCGCTTCGGCAGTAAAATGGCACTGGCTGAATTTACTGAGATGCGCTGGATCACCATCCAAACCACAGCGCGGCAATATCCGATCTAGACCGCAATACTGAAGCTTTCACTTGTTTCACTTTTAGCCTCAAAGCTTAACGTTAAACATCATCCGATGAACACCAACAGGGAGTGAGTGTCATGTCGCAAGTCAATACTTTGGAGCAAGTTTATCCTGAACGTTTTGTCAAACTCGGTGGACATGAGATTGACTTTCACTATGTCGAGCACACGCTGTATATCTCCCCCAAGGAGCAGCTACAACCCTATCCACAAAAACTGACCGATCGCTTGATTCACTTTGCCACGCACACGCCAGACCGTGTCTTTGTAGCAAAACGCGATCAACACGGCGCATGGATCAAGTTGAGTTATGCCGAAACTTTGCGTCGGGCTTGGCATATCGCCCAAGCCCTCAAGCAAAGAACACAACTTTCTGAGCAGCGTCCGATCGTGATCCTATCTGGCAATGACTTAGAACACCTGACCCTCTCCATGGCTGCGATGTTGGCCGGTATTCCATTTTCTGCGATTTCACCGGCCTATTCCTTGCTCTCCAAAGATTTCTCCAAGTTAAAGCATATCTTTGGCCTACTTACACCGGGCTTGGTCTATGCCAGTGATGCCACGGCGTATTCTACTGCGATCGAGGTCTGTGCTGGTGACATCGAAGTGGTCACACCAACCGGCAAGATCGGTCAGCGCAGTTGCACCCCGTTTCAACAGTTACTCGATACGCCGCTCAGCGATATTCAAACGCATTATGCTACGATCGATCAGCATCAAATCGCCAAGTTTTTATTTACCTCGGGTTCAACCAACATGCCCAAGGCCGTGCCCACCACACAGCTGATGTTGTGTGTCAATCAACAAATGTTGCTACAGACCTTTCCTGAATTTGCAGAAACGCCACCCGTGTTGTTGGACTGGCTGTCATGGCACCATACCTTTGGCGGCAGTCATAATGTCGGGATTGCCTTATATAACGGCGGCAGCATCTATATCGATGAGGGTAAACCTGTGCCGGGTAAGTTTGACCAAACCATCCGTAACCTCAAAGAAATTTCCCCCACGGTTTATCTCAACGTGCCCAAAGGTTGGGAAGAGCTCACCCATGCCTTAGAACGTGATGCTGAGTTGCGCGAGCGCTTTTTTGCCAAAGTGAAAATTCTATTTTTTGCTGGCGCTGCATTGTCTGAGGCGGGTTGGAATCGGCTGGATCGTATTGCACAAGCACATTGTGGCGAGCGGATTCGAATCATGAGCGGTCTGGGCATGACCGAAACCGCACCGTCCTGTGTCTTTACCACCGGCCCCAAAGTGATGGCTGGATTTATTGGCTTTCCTGCGCCAGGTTGTGAAGTCAAACTCACGCCAATTGGAGACAAACTAGAATTTTGCGTGCGTGGCTTGAATGTGATGCAACATTATTGGCGCCTCCCCGCGGTGCAACAACAACATATTTTTGATGAAGAAGGCTATTTCCGGACTGGCGATGCTGTGCGTTTGGTCGACCGCAATGATCCTGCACAGGGCTTGATGTATGACGGGCGGATCGCTGAAGACTTTAAACTCAATACCGGCACCTTTGTCAATGTCGGCACATTACGCAATAAAGTGCTGATCCAAGGCAATCAACTGATTCAGGATGTTTGTATCAGCGGCGTCAATCTAGACGCGATCGGCATGTTGGTGTTTGTGAAACTTGAGGCCTGTGCCGCCTATGCCCAAGTCGATCTAAAGGAGGTAGACACGATCCAACTGCTGCACCATCCCAAAATACACCACTGGTTCCGTGAGTTTTTAATCCGTTTAAATCAGGATGCGCATACCAGCTCGACCCGTATCCAAGGCCTGTACTTAATGCATGAGCCGCCGAATTTAGATGCTGGTGAAATCACCGACAAGGGCAATTTAAATCAAAGTCGTATTCATCATCGACGCGCTGCCCTGATCGAAGAACTCCATGGCTCGCAAGCCACCCAACCCTTGATCATTCGGATGTCGACAGCAGCCCATTCTAAGTCGATCTAAACGCTTATCCGCAACGGACGTCCATACAATTACTTGATCAACCCGTAGTGCTGTGTAGTGCTGTTTTGCAGTGCGATGTACCGTCTTTTGTATTTGAACTTTTGCAATCTAAAACTTAAAAACCTAAAAGCCTAGAAGCCTAGAAACCTAGAAACCTAGAAACCTAGAAGCCTAGAAGCCTAGAAACTGAATCAAACTTAGAAACTGAATACCTAAAACTGAATACCTAGACACTGAATGTTAAGTGGAGTGATCTGATGCATATCGACCCCGAACTAGAACTGTTTCGAGATAACTTTAAACGTTTTCTTAAGCAACATGTGGCGCCGTTTTATGCGCAATGGGAAGCGCAAGAACACATGCCTCGAGAGATCTGGCACAAGCTCGGACAGAACGGCTTTCTCTGTGTGGATGTCCCTGAGCAATATGGTGGCTATGCCGCGCCGATCAGTTACTCACTGATGTTGGTTCAAGAAGCAGCACATGCCGGTTTTAATGCCTTGGCCGTAGCGATCGGTGGACAAAGTGAACTGGTCTCACCCTATATTCAAAATATTGGTAGCGAACAACAGAAACAATACTGGCTGCCCAAAATGGTCAGTGGTGAGGTGGTGACCGCCATTGCCATGACCGAGGCACATGCTGGCTCGGACTTACAAGCCATCCGCACCCAAGCCATACGACAACAAGATCACTATCTGGTCAATGGATCTAAAACATTTATTTCCAATGCACTGCATGCCGATCTCATCGTCTTGGTGGTCAAAACTGAGCCACACGCCGCGGCCAAAGGCATGTCGATTTTATTGGTAGATGCCACATTGCCGGGAATAGAGAAAAGCCAAGCCTTTAAAAAAATTGGACTACATGCACAAGACACCGCGGAATTATTTTTTGATCAGGTGCAGGTGCCGATCTCACAACGGCTCGGTGAAGAAGGCCAAGGTTTTGCCTATTTAATGCAAGAGCTGCCACGCGAACGCTTAAGTATTTCCATGATGGCACTCGGGGCGATGTTTGGCGCGCTACATCTGACGCAACAGTATGTGCTTGAACGCCAAGCCTTTGGGCAAAAGTTAAGTCAATTCCAAAACACCCGTTTTGTCATCGCTCAAGCGCAGATCAAAGCAAAAGCAGCACAGGCTTATGTGCAGCATTGCGCTCTGCTGTATCAACAACAGCAACTCAGCGTCACCGAGGTCGCGGCCTTGAAGTGCTTTGTCACCGATACCCAAT
>JASLIY010000051.1 GCA_030152675.1 Acinetobacter sp. | reverse complement strand
CTGTGGTCGACGCGAGCGCCAGAGATGATCTTGTTGGTATCATTGACTTGGTAGCTCAGTTCACCAAATGCACCATAGGACTCGAACTCCATATCTGTATGAGTGGGAGTATTCTTTTTGGGCATCGCAAACATAATCATGTTACGACCATGCTTGTTATGTTGTGAACTGATCCCCGTGATCAGACTGAGTTTATCCCATTCACTGGTCATATTAATCTGAGTGTTAAGTGAGCGGCGAGTGACTTGCATTTCCATTGGATTTGGCATTTTCATACCATGCATTTCTGTCAGTGGTGGCTTACGTAGAGTAAAGTTATCCATGATGTGGTTGTTGTAGTTGTAGTCAACCTGAGCATCGACTTGCTTAATTACCTCGGTCAGGTTTTTCTTCTGTAGCTTGAATCCGAGAGTGTCACGTTTGTATTGTGAGCCATCCATACCACGCCCAGCATAGGCCATTTCAGCATCACCGCGACCGCCTTTGAGTTCGAGCCAAGTATTTTCATCTGGTGTCCAACCGAGTGCCACATCTGCATTCCATTTTTCCCAGTTGGAGTGAATTTTTTTGCCTTCGCCATCTTTATAGTCATCAGCAACAGTACGGTTCGCGTTTAAGCGTACATATTTAGTTTCATCACCGATGGCAGCTTCAACATTATGATCAAGACGACCATATGAACCCATCAATACACTGGCTTGACCACGATAAGGTTTGTCTGTGCTTAATTCTTCTGGACCACGTTCAAAGCTGACTGTCGCAGCAGAACCAGTATGGGCATATTGTACGGTTTGTGGGCCTTTAACCACGGTGATGCGATCATAGCTTTCTGGTGAAATATAAGAAGCCTGGGTATCCATGCGGCTTGGGCAGGCACCGAGACTCTCGTTGCCATCGGCCACGATCTTGATACGTGATCCAAACATGCCACGGAAGGTGACATCACCATTGGCACCACCGCTTTTGACTTGGTTAAAGCCAATAATATTTTGTAAATAGGCAGAACCATCGACTGCAGGAATTGGTTGTACAGCTTGTTTGGGATCAGCATGCACGATCAAACCATTGCCGTCATTCGCGCTCTGTGCGGTAACCACGATCGGCGCAAGTTGAGTGGTGCTTGGATGTTGTTGTTCGTTTGCTGCCGCAGTAACTGAATAGCTGGCAATAACGATCGCAGCCGCTAATGGCTGTAAATAAAAAGTAGGCTGTGCCATGTGTAATATCTCTCATACATCAATAAAAACAAGGTGAGGGTCAACAGACCCCAGATCGCTTTGATTTATGCAAAGAGCGGCGGTGCACGGCCTTGGGGGAGGAGAAATAAGCGTTGAAGTTCAAAGAAAACATGATGAAATGCTTTTTGAAAGGCGATGAGGCGGATTTGAATCCGATCGATGACCGCTTTGACTTCAAGCTCAGGAGGCAGCACCAGATTGCCATACACGGTACAGTATTGGCACTGATGATTGAGATCATGATGATCATGACCTGTCGGTGTGGGATGTGATTGAGGGTTGCTCATGATCGATGCGTGATCTACATGAGACTGACTTAGGGAATCAGGTTGTAAATTAGAGAACTTGGTTTGTGCTAATGCGAGGGTAATAGTTTCACAGACCGGCGCAATTTGATATTGCGTCGGTAACAATGGCTGTAATAAAACAGCGATCTGTAAAAATACCGCCGCAAATCCTAGCAGCAGACCCGATCGAAGCAACAAAACGTTCATCCCAACATTTTTCTAGCCCGAGTATAGCAATGCAATATAAGTTTTGCGAGATCGAGCATCAGCAAAGTTTGATTTTTACTGGCGTTTTGTGGCGACTTTCTCTTTTTCGCGTTGACGTGTCAGCTTTTCGATCTTTTCACGCGCGCGTTGGCGTTTCAAGGGAGAGAGATAATCAACAAACAGTTTGCCGTTTAAATGATCGAGCTCATGCTGAATACAGACGGCAAGCAGGCCTTCGGCTTCAAGTTCAAAAGCTTCACCTTCAAGATTGATGGCTTCGATTTTGACCCGTGTTGGGCGTTCGACTTTGTCATAAATTTGAGGGACAGAAAGACAGCCTTCTTCAGCAGGTTGAGTTTCAGTGGTCAGTGGTGTGACCTTGGCATTGATAAAGACCATCGGTTGATCTTTTTCTTCAGAGAGGTCGATCACGACAAGCTGAATATGCTGGTCAACCTGTGTTGCAGCCAAGCCAATTCCTGGTGCGTCATACATGGTTTCAAGCATATCGGCCGCGAGTTGACGAATTTCATCCGTCACCTTTTCGACTGGTTTGGCGATGGTGCGCAAACGAGGATCAGGAAAACTTAAAATTGGTAACAAGGCCATACGCTATCCTCACAGAATGTGCCATTGAGCATAGGCGCGGTAACGCGTACGCTTCGAAAAGAATAAAAATTTGATCGGCCTAGTATAGCGTAAAAAAAGCCACAGTTTTAGGAATTCTCAATATGATCTATGCGGTTCAAGGCTTTATCTTTCGCCAAAATTACTGTTTTATAAAATGCTTTTTGACTTTGCTCGGTAGTCTTGCACTGCTGATCTATATCGGTACGTCTGCACAAGCTGCGCCCGATCGAAGAAATGCTACAGCGATCAGCCCAACAGTTAAAAATACAAGGCTGTGTCACAGCAGCCGATGCATCTCTGCAGCGCATCAAGCATTGGCTCACATCACGTTGCATCCCCAAGTTCGCGCCCAACCTTGGCAGCAAGATTTACTCAGTCTCTCTTCGACTTCGATACAGCCTTGGCTGGCGCGTTATTTGATCGTGCCAACGCAGCGCTTAAATCAAGCCGGCTATGTATTAGGCAGTGCCGATCAGCGTGTGATTGCAGCCGTTGGTCAACAGATCTATGTGCGTGGAAGTGATTGGGTGGTTGGGCAGCGTTATAGCATTTATCGGCGCAGTGAGCCGTATCTCGTGCACAGCCCGCCAGCATCCAGCACAGCCCCGAATCCTTTACATCGCTCAAAGAGTGTTGAAAACACTTTGCATGAGATGCAGGAGTTAATCGAGGTTGCCCG
>JASLIY010000010.1 GCA_030152675.1 Acinetobacter sp. | reverse complement strand
AACTTAAATTACAAGACGGCGCGACTGTTGAAGAAGCTCGTATTGCATTGGTTCAAAAAATTGGTGAAAACATCCAAGTTCGTCGCGCTGTAATCATCGAAGGTGAAAACCTCGCTGTTTATAAGCACGGTCTACGTATCGGTGTTGTGGTTTCTTATACTGGCGCTGCTGATGCAGGTAAAGGCGTTGCAATGCACGTTGCTGCGTTCAACCCAGTTGCTGTAACTGCTGAACAAGTTCCTGCTGCTTTAATCGCGAAAGAAAAAGAAATCGCTGAAGCTAAAGCACAAGAATCTGGCAAACCAGCAAACATCGTTGAAAAAATGGTGACTGGTTCTGTTGAGAAATATCTCAACGAAGTTGTTCTTGAGCGTCAAATGTACGTTATGGACAACGACAAGAAAGTTGCTGAAGCACTAAAAGCTGCAGGTACAACTGTTGTTGAATTCGTTCGCTTCGAAGTCGGTGAAGGAATTGAGAAAAAAGCAGAAATGAGCTTCGCTGAAGAAGTTGCTGCTGCTCAAGCTGCTGCAAAATAATATTTTGCCGCAAAAAAAAGCTCCCATCGGGAGCTTTTTTTATGCCGAAATTGGGCTGATGGCCTTTGTGCGCTATAGTCGGTGGTTGAGATGTTGTTTGTATTTTAAAGGTTTGATTTTTTAAAGCTTTCGCGTTGTATATTTTGAACTATGCCTGCATGAAGCATGGGGCAAATCAATGAGGTAAGTCATGGCAAAGAAAACACCGGTCAGTATTGTTGCGATCTTTGGTTTAATGCTGGCGTTGTATTGGGGGATTGATTTAGCGCAGAAAAATCAACCGACACCCTCTGCATCACAGACCCAACAAGCATCCGTACAAGCACTTGAACATGAGGATAATGTATCCACTGCACCTGCAAATGATGGTGTTGCACGTATTCAACACGCCTTTGAGCGTAAGCAACATAAGGTTCAGATACAGTCCTCGGGCCGAGTCAAAGCGATTTTAAAAGATGACTTGGAAGGCAGTCGGCATCAGAAGTTTATTCTTGCGATCACACCGGATTTAACCATTTTGGTGGCACATAATATCGATCTTGCACCTCGAGTCGCGGCGTTGAACGTCGGGGATATCGTAGAGTTTTATGGCGAATATGCTTATAACGAGCAAGGTGGTGTGGTGCATTGGACCCATCATGATCCGCAACATCGACATATCGACGGTTGGTTAAAACATCATGGGCAGGTCTATCAGTAGACATTGTTTAGCTAGGAGAGTGAATTTCTAGGCTGCACTAGGGCAGTGGGGATTTGACTTGGACGATGTCTTGCTCAGTTTCATCTTTGGCCAGTAACAGTACGCCGATAAAGATGAAGAGAGCGCCCAATACCTTGGCCCAGGTTAATGGCTCATTGAATAGCCAAATTGAAAGTAAAGTCACGGTAATCAGCTCTAGGTGCGAGGCGGCGAAAGCCGGTCCGATTGGCGCGTACTTGAGTAAAGTCATCCAAGTAAAGAAAGCACCAATATAGCCAATGAAAGCACCATAAATCCAAGGATGGCTAAATACTCGAATCAGCCAATCCAGATCAAAGCTCATCGGCATGGCATGGATTGATGCGTATTTAAAGCTGATTTGGGTGAGGGTATCGAAGGACATTAAAATTAAGAAACCAACAATATAAAAATATCTCATGAACTGGCTAGCCCCACGATCGCGACACCGATCGAGATAAAGATGACGCCGAGTAAGCGATTGCGGGTTAATTTTTCATTAAAAAACAAACGACCAGCGATTAAGATGACGGCGATATTGATGCTGCCCAGCATCACCCCTTCAGAGAGTGGCACGAGCGATAAAAATGCAAGCCAAATCACAAACTCAAAGATATAGCAGATGATGCCAACCCAGAGCCAAGGGCGATTGAATAGATTGCGCCAGTAACTCAAACCTGAGTGTGCTTTATTTTCAGATGCCGCCGCTTTAAAGGCCAGTTGGCCGACGGTATCGATAAAGATGGTTAAACACCATACTGCAATAACAGTCGGACTCATCAGCAGTGATCCATTGCTGGTGTGGTTTGCTGTGCGGTGTTTTGGGGATCTGGATTTTGATCTGGATGTAAGTGTTGCGCATGCTCACGGATAAAGTCCAAAGTTTCACTGATCACTTGTTTACGATCGTTGTCGAGGGTGATCATGTGGTAGCTATTGTTTAACCAGACTATTTTCTTTGGTCCTGCAACACGATCAAAGATGATTTGGCTATTTTGGCGTGAGGCAATGTCATCATGATAGGCATGTAGGGAGAGACTGGGTGCGGTAATTCGAGTCAAATTCTTTTTGACTTCTCGTGAAAGTCTTTGTAATTGGTATAGTGAATGCAATGGGTTTCCTGGTAGGCCAGCTTCTGAACTGTCACCACTATTCATGGCATTGACGATACGAGCACGTAGCATTTCATTTTTAATGCCATAGGGTTCTGCTTCATCAAAGGTATGGTGTCGGAATAGATTGAGGTGGTAGATCGG
>JASLIY010000005.1 GCA_030152675.1 Acinetobacter sp. | reverse complement strand
TTGTTCTTTCAGAATAGAATATGATTTTTTTTTAAGGGCCTCATCGACCCTGAAGTTAACAGTAGCCATCATTGTTCCCAGAGATTAGATTTAAGAAATATTGTAAGTCAAATTGCATTACAAGGCTAGTTTGGGCGATGAATCATGCTGAGTCATTTTCTTTAGCTGCGAGAACAAGCAGTCTGAGCCAAATACCCCTGATGCAGACTCGCGAGTTGGGTGTAAAGATGTGCTAGATCGCCATCATTGAGCACGATGTCATCAGCCAATTGTTGCTTTTGCTCACGTGACATTTGCGAGGCCATGATGCTTTGGATTTGCTCCACACTTTGAAAGTCGCGTTGACTGGCGCGTTGTAGTTGCAAGCTTTCTGGGGCATCGATTAACAACGTGCGTTGGGTCAGTTGGTGTTGCGCGGTTTCAAATAACAACGGCGAGACCAAGATCGTATAAGGGCTGCGTGCTGCTGCAAGCTGTTGAATGATACTGTTGCGAATCGCAGGGTGAGTGATGCTTTCAAGCGCATGTCGTGCTGCGGCATCGGCAAAGATATGATCACGTAAGGCACGTCGATTCAACTCACCATTGTCTTGCAACACCCAATCCCCAAACTGTTGTTGGATCTGCGCCAAGGCAGGTTGCCCAATACTGACCACTTCACGCGCCACCACATCGGCATCGACCACGCAAATCCCTTGTGTTTCAAACCACTGGCTGGCGGCTGATTTGCCACTGCCAATCCCACCTGTTAAACCTAAGATTAAGCGCATGCTGTCTCCGTTAAAGTTGCGTGTGAAAAAGCCATCGTGTAGCAGCCGTGTGCTTATACTGATCATTCGCCCAGATAAAGCTTCATCAAAGGCTCACCCCATAAAAATGCGATCCAACCCGCAATCGCGATATAGGGGCCAAAGGCAAAGGGAATGTTTTCTTTACGAATTTTGAGTAAAACCAAACCAATGATTGCACCGAGCAAAGATGAAAGCAAGATGGTTAAAGGCAGCATCAAGGGCCCCATCCATGCCCCGAGGGCGGCCAAGAGTTTGAAGTCGCCATAGCCCATGCCTTCTTTGCCTGTCAGCAGCTTAAATGCGTAATACACCAGCCAAAGACTTAGAAATCCAATCACATAGCCCCAGATCGCCTGAGTTGGTGTGGTCAATAACCCAAAGCTATTCAAGGCCAAACCGACGGCAGCGAGGGGGAGGGTAAAACGATCGGGTAACAGTTGGCTGTCAAAGTCGATCATGGCCAAGGTGATCAACATCCAAGTCAGGAATAAGCCGCAGAGCATCTCCACGGTGGGGCCGCAGACATAGAGCACGCATAAAGAGCTGAGCATGGTGAAGAGTTCGATCAAAGGATAGCGCACACTGATCGGATGTTGACAGTGCGCACATTGGCCACGGAGCAACAACCAACTGAAGATCGGGATATTGTGATACCAACGGATTGGGTTAAGGCAGGCGGTACAATGTGAGGCAGGATAGCTCAGGCTAAACTTGGGCGTGTTGGATGAGGCGCTTGAAGTGGTGCTGTCTGTTTCGAAGTCTGGCGCTGAGGTGCAACCGCAGTCCGCATAAAGCGCTTGGCAGGCAGGTTGCCATTCTTGTTGCCATTCCAAGGTCATGATCTTGACCGTTCTGAGGATCACCACATTGAGAAAACTGCCGACACATAGACTGAGAACCGCAATGAAACTATAAAGTGCGATGGGCGTTTGAATAAAATAATCGAGAATTTCTTGCATTAGACCACTGAGCCCATTTGAAAGATTGGCAGATACATTGCGACCACTAAGCCGCCGACTAAAACACCCAACACCGCCATGATTAAGGGTTCCATCATGGCAGTCAAACCATCTACGGCATTGTCGACTTCACTTTCGAAGTGCGTGGCGACTTTGTCTAACATGGCATCGAGTGCACCGGCTTCTTCGCCAATGGCGACCATTTGATTGGCCATGGATGGAAACAACTGACTGGCACGCATGGCAAATTGTAATTGTTCTCCAGTCGAGATTTCATCACGAATTTTCAGAACGGCCGCGTGATACACCACGTTGTTGGTGGCACCAGCGGTAAACTCCAAAGCATCGATCAGCGGTACACCGGCAGCAAAGGTTGTGGCCAGCGTTCGACTGTAACGCGCGATAATGGATTTATACACCAAGTCTCCAAAAATTGGCAGTTTTAAGCTGAGTTTATCCAAGCGATTGCGAAAGGCACGGCTGTTGTTATAGCTGTGCTTTACACTCACGATAGTGGCAAAGATGATCAGGATCATTATCCACCAATACTGTTGCATCCATATGGACATATTCACCACCCATTGGGTAAAGGCTGGCAGTTCAGCACCGAAAGAATTAAATAGATCCTGAAAGATCGGAACCACTTTGATCATCAAGATCACGGTTACCACGATTGCCACCACGACCACCATCATCGGGTATTTCATGGCTTTTTTGATTTTCTGTTTGAGGATTTCACTTTTTTCTTTATAGATGGCGACCCGATCGAGCATGGTTTCTAGCGCACCGGATTGTTCCCCCGACTCGACCAAGGAGCAAAACAAATGGTCAAAATATTGTGGGTGCTGTGCCAAGGCCTGAGCAAAACTACTGCCGCCTTCCACTTGGTTTTTGATGCCAAGTACCACATCACGCATGGCCGGATTGTCCAAGCCATCGGCTACGATCTCAAAGCTTTGTACCAAAGGCACACCAGCTTTGATCATGGTGGCGAGTTGTCGGGTGAAAATGGTGATATCTAAATTGCGGACTTTTCTTTTCAACAGATGAGCGAACAGGTTTTGACGTTTGACGCGAATACTTTTGACCTGTATGCCTTGTTTTCTCAAGCTAATCTTGGCCAGCGTCATACTGCGAGCGGACAGTTCGCCTTGAGTCACTTTACCCTTTCGATCCACACCTTCGTAGGCATAGGTGGGGTGCTGCGGTGTTTTGGGGTTACGCGCCATAGTGCTTGATCCTGTATCAGGTTGGCGTAATGGAGGAGTTGGATTTGGATGCTGTCACGGCTATTCGGTGGTGATGCGATTTACCTCCTGCAATGAAGTAATGCCTTGCATGACTTTTTTGAGTCCGGCACGTCTGAGATTGTAAAAGCCCAAATGCTCTGCCAATTCAGCGATTTGATGAGCATTGCCATCATTCATAATCATGCGTGAGATTTCAGGGGTGACTTTCATCACCTCATATATGCCCACGCGACCTTTATAGCCTTCGCGGCAGTCTGCACAGCCCACAGGCTGAAAAATTTGAAAATCATCGCGCTGCAAATCCTCTACTCGAAAGCCCATTTCGATCAGGCTGTTCTGCGGGATTTCTACGGCGGTCTTACATTGCGAACAGAGGCGCCGTGCCAAGCGCTGCGCGATCACCAAGTTGACTGACGTGGCGATGTTAAATGAGGACACACCCATATTGTGCAGGCGACTCAGGGTTTCAGCCGCGCTGTTGGTATGCAAGGTCGACATCACCATATGACCCGTTTGTGCGGCCTTGATTGCAATCTCAGCGGTTTCGAGATCACGAATTTCGCCGACCATGAGAATGTCAGGGTCCTGACGTAAAAAAGATTTCAGCGCTACGGAAAAGGTCAGTCCGACTTTGTGATTGACGTTGACTTGATTGATGCCTTCTAGATTGATCTCGACCGGATCTTCGGCAGTGGAAATATTGGTGCTTTCGGTGTTCAGGATGTTGAGGCCGGTATATAGGGAGACGGTTTTGCCAGAACCGGTTGGGCCAGTAATCAGTAACATGCCTTGGGGTTTATTCAGTGCCTCGAGGAACATGGCCTTTTGTTCTGGCTCATAGCCCAAAGCATCGATGCCGATACTGGCACTCGAAGGGTCCAAGATCCGCAGTACAATTTTTTCACCGAATAGGGTGGGGAGTGAATTGACCCGAAAATCAATCGCATGGGTCTTGGACAGTTTAAATTTAATACGCCCATCTTGGGGGAGGCGCTTTTCAGAAATATCCATCTGCGACATGACTTTTAAACGTGAGGTGAGGCGGTTGACGAGTTGGATCGGTGCTTGGGTGATTTCTCGTAGCACGCCATCGATTCGATAACGCACGCGATAACTGCGCTCATAAGGTTCAAAGTGGAGGTCGGAGGCCCCCATGCGAATCGCATCGCTGAGCAGTTTGTTGATGTATTTGACGATCGGTGCTTCATCTTCTTTTTCTTTGCTGCTGAGATCTTCTTGAATGGCTTCGGCTTCTGCCGTGGGCAACTCCGAACTCAAATCGGCCGCTTCAAATACATAGCCTTCATTGCTGGGAAAATATTTATGCAGCAGCTTGATCAGCTTGTCATGCTCCACGATCACCGGTTCAATGGTCAAGTTGCTGTTAAAGCGAATCGCATCGAGTGCATCGAGATGTGTTGGATCGCTGGTGGCCAGTGACAGCGTTTGTCCGCGACGGTAGAGTGGAAAGACATGATATTGCTGTAGTAGCTGTTCGCTGACTAGGCCTTGTGGCAGATGAGCGGGGTTATAAGTGTTGAGATCAAATAACGGTTCTGCAAACTCACAGGCAATAATTTTAGCGATACTCAGCGGTGCAATATGTAAATAATCCACCAGATAAGCCACGATATTCAGCTGTAATGTCTTGGCCTGATGCAGTGCTTGTTGCATCTGTGTGCTGGACAAAATATTTTCGTCCACTAGGCGTTGTACAAATCCAGAAAACTTGGGAGGAGGGGGAGAGGAAAACATCCAATAGTTGCCTTTTTATTTTCAATGAGCCGTTATAATTTTTGATGCAGTATCGCGTCGTGCTAGATTATACGGTGCTTTGCGGCAAAGACAGAGCTTGAAAACGTTTCTGACTTATTTTTTAGATCAACTGCGTGGCGGGATTAAAACTTTAAAATAAAACAATGCGCCAATACCGATTTGCGCTTGGCATCGCGATGAGAAAAAATCGCTTTCGTGCTTAAAGAATTCTCTAAGTTTAAAATAACGTGTAGAATGGGCGCATTTTCGATAAAGGGCTAGATGTATGTCGGGTTCGGCTATTATTCCTTGGGTTGTCGGCAATTGGAAAATGAACCCAATGCAATCTGATTCGCAACAACTCATTCAAACACTAAA
>JASLIY010000341.1 GCA_030152675.1 Acinetobacter sp. | reverse complement strand
CGGGCAACGTGAAGAACTCACTTGCTGACCTTGGATATACAGCGTGTTTTGAATATAGTCTGGCGTGTCTTCGTGCCCCCCTTTGACCAAGACCGCTTTGGCGCCCATGGCAAACAGTTTCGCCGTGGCGCGTTCTAAGTCCTGTTCACCGGTCAGTGCACGTAACTCAACGGTATTCGGTGTAATCAAATCTGCCAGTGGCAGCAGTTCAGCAAAAGCTGCAACCAAAGTATTGAGATCCCCCAATGAGCCACCACTGTTGGCAACCAAGACTGGATCGAGCACGTAGATAAAGTCTGGATGCTGGGCCAAGAAACCGGCCAAGGCCGAGATATTTTCGGTGGTGCCCAACATGCCAGATTTCACACAGTTGATCGGCATGTCTTTGAGTACGGCTTCGGCTTGGGCCAGCAGCAATTGCTTGGAGGTCGGCTCAAACCCAAACACCTGTTGTGAGTTTTGAATGGTCAATGCGGTACAGGCGATCGCTGCATGCGCACCACTTTGACCGATGGATTCGATATCGGCTTGCAGACCCGCACCGCCTGAAGGATCTAAACCAGAAAAACAAAGTACAGTTGGACGCACCGTGATATCCTTAATTGTTTCAATAACCTTAGTATAGGCATATTGATATCAACACTCGAGTAATTTGGCAAATTTGGATGTGGCTGTGATCAAAAATATTTTAATCGATTTGGATGGAACCTTAACCGACCCTAAAGTGGGGATTACCACCTGTGTACGCTATGGTCTCAACAAGATTGGTCATCCCATCGCTGAAGATCTCGATCTGGACTGGGTGATTGGGCCGCCGCTTAAAGCCTCATTGGCCAAATTGCTCAAGGTGAGTGTGCAAGACGACTTGGCAGAGCAGGCTTTACTTGGCTATCGCGAGCGCTTTGCTGAGCTTGGGTTGTTTGAAAATCAGGTTTATCACGGTGTTGCTGAGACCTTGGCGGCATTAAAACAGCGTGGTTATCAACTTTTTGTTGCGACTGCAAAACCGACCATTTATGCCAAACAGATTTTGCAGCATTTTGAATTGGCCGATTATTTTACTGAAATTTACGGCAGTGAACTCACTGGGGAGCGCACCAATAAGGCCGATTTAATTGCCTATATTCTCGAACAACAACAATTAGATCCACGCCAATGCATGATGATTGGTGATCGTGAGTACGATATCTTGGGCGCGCGTCACAACCAAATCGCCACCATCGCTGTCGAATATGGCTATGGCAGCACAGCCGAAATTGAACAGGCACAGCCACAACAGCGTATCTCCGACTTTAGCCAGTTATTGGATATTTTTAAGCGTTCTGCCTAGGAGGGGTTAAAGGCACCAAGCGTTGATTGTGCTGATTCAAATCCTCTTTTCTGCAATATTGACAATCTTCAGTCCTGCTTCACAGCGATGCGGTGTGCGGCAAGGACGACTTCGCTGTAGATCAATCCATTCGGATGTCATATTGATCATCTAAAATACAATTTATTTTTACAAAAATAACCGTTCTACTGGCCTAAGTTGATCCGAGCCAATCCGCTGTGCCTCGGAGCTTAGGCTGATATTTGTGCTATTCAGCATCGATTTTATTGTGTAGCCTAAGATTTGCAGTTCGAGTTTGCGGCTTGATCGCTTTTGATCTGAATTATTTTTCAGCATAATGATTTGAATTGATTAGAAAATATAAACTCCGTCACACTTTTTAATGAAAGTTCCTTTGACTTGTGTGATTTAAATCATATATTTTATCCCTCTTTTTGCTTTGCTTGTTTTTCATTTTTATCATTTTTTTGCGTTATCAATCTGATCATAAGAAATTCAGATTTAAAGGAGTAAATCATGTTAACCCTTATTGGTATTTTGATTATTGTCACGATCGTGACATTGCTCATGATCGGAAAGACCAGTCCGATCGTTTCAATGTCTTTGATCCCACTGATTGGGGCATTGCTGGCTGGTTTTTCAGTGAGCGAGATTTCAACTTTTTTTGAGGCTGGTTTATTAAAAGTCAGCAAAGTCGCCACCATGTTTTTGTTCGCGATTTTGTTTTTTAGTATTTTAAAAGAGCTACATGTATTTGATCCGATGATCAAAGCCATGATCAAGATGACCCGAGGCAACGTGGTGGTGGTGGCGGTCATGACCACCTTAATTGCGGCTTTGGTGCATTTGGATGGTTCAGGTGCTGCGACATTTTTGATTATTATCCCAGCCTTATTGCCGTTATATCGCAAGTTGGGCATGAGTCCTTATCTGATGCTGCTGTTGATGGCAGGTAGTATGGGCGTGATGAATATGGTGCCATGGGGTGGGCCATTGGGACGTTCTGCGGCTGCGACAGGGCTAGAGGCGTCGGCATTGTGGCGCGATCTGATTCCAATTCAAATCATCGGTGTCAGCTTGATGGCAGGTTTTGCAGTACTGTTTGGCTTGCGTGAGAAAAAGCGTATTGCGGCAGCACATTTGCAAGGCACAACACCTTTTGAAATGGACTGTATGGCCAAAGATATGGCAGAGGAGAGCTCGGAAGAGGTCAAACCGCGTAACCTATTTCTCAATCTGAGTTTGGTGGTGTTGTCGGTGATTGCACTGGCCTTTGGTTTATTCTCAGCGCCTTATGTGTTTATGATTGCCTTGTCTTTGGTGTTGATCATTAACTTCCCTAAACCACAACAACAAATGGAAGTGATCAGTCGACATGCACCACAAGCCTTGAGCATGGTGGCGATTATCTTTGCTGCCGGTGCGTTCTTGGGGATCTTGTCTGAGTCAGGCATGCTCAAGTCGATTGCGGTGGATCTGATCCATATCTTGCCAAGTACCTGGGTCGGTAGTTTGCACATCATGGTGGGGATGCTGGGCGTGCCTTTAGACTTGTTCACCAGTACTGATGCTTATTACTTTGCTCTGTTACCGATCATTCAGGAAGTGACAGCAACCGCAGGCGTACCGGTTGAGTCAGTGGTCTATGCCATGGCGATTGGTAACAATGCCGGTACGTTTGTCAGTCCGTTCTCACCAGCAACATGGTTGGCAATGGGCTTGGCTGGCACCGACATGGGACGCCATTTGCGTTATTCCTTTGGTTGGATTTGGTTGTTTAGCTTCTTTACCTTGGGCGCAGGTTTCTTGCTTAGTTTGTATTAAAGCAAGCCCAAGCCTGCTCGTATCAAGCTTTAAGCCTGAAGTTAGCCCAAGTTGCTATCAAGCTAAGCTGAGAGTAAGCCAACGCTGATGGCTATTCAGCTTGAGCCATCAAGGATGAGGCGGGTCGCTGTAGAGCGCTCGCCTCATATCAATTGCACTGATAATTAAAATGCACTGGTGAATAAAAATAAAGCTTTGTTTTCTCAGAATAAAAACATATATATAGTAAAAACATCGATCTGAAGTTGTGTAGAATAACGGCACATTCAAAAGGTCAGCATATTGCATGCGTAATCATAAGATCGACATCCTGCGCGGGATCTCCGTGTTATTGGTGCTGGCGCATCATTTTAATATTCCTTATAAATTGCATGACACCTTTCTTGGGGTGCACGTTTTCGGTGAAAGCCTGAGTACTTTGATCGCGCGTAATGGCAATTATGGCGTGACCATGTTCTTTGTCATCTCTGGTTTTTTGATTACCCAACATACCCTCAACCGGCATGGCCGTTTGGGCAATATTCAAGTGCGGCATTTTTATATCCGCCGTATTGCGCGGATCATGCCTTGTTTGGTTTTGTTGGTGGGTATGGTGACGCTATTGGGCGGTTTGGGTCTGCAACCCTTTGTCAATCAAGCACCGAATGACATCGAAGTCTCCTATGCGCTCACCGTATTTTCCGCCTTTAGCTTTTGGATGAACCTGTTGATCATCGACTATGGTTGGGTCAACTATGCACTCGGTGTGCTGTGGTCATTGTCGGTTGAGGAAGTCTTCTATCTGGCCTTTCCGATCTTATGTGTATTGTTGGTAGGGCGAAAAGCACAGGCCCATCAGCAGGGAGCTGCGCGTAACACGGGCTTGATCGTGTTCTTGATCGCAGTGATCTGCTATGCACCATACTTTCGGAGTTTGCACTTTGCTGAGGACAGTGGGGCTTACTTATACCATTACTTTTCCAGCTTTGATGGCATCGCCATTGGCTGTTTAACCGCACTGCTTGCAGCACGTGTGCGCTTGACTGCCCAACTCAAGCTGATCCTGCCGATCCTCTGCGTGATTGCGATGTGCACGCTGTATGTGTATGCCCCGATTAAGGCGGTGAGTACTTGGAGTATCACGCTGTTTGCGATGTTGGCCGCGACGTTGATCTTGTGTTTTTCTCAAAGTCCGCAGTCGCAGCCGACCACTGCTGTTGCCAAAGGCATGGTTTGGATCGGACAGCGCAGTTATGAAATCTATTTGTTACATTTGGTGGTGCTGGGATTGATCAAAGTGATGTATTTTCCAAAGACCACAGTGCCTGCTGAAAAACTGATGCTATTGCCGATCTTTTTGATCGCCACCTTTATTCTCAGTTGGGCGATTGAAAAATATTAT
>JASLIY010000273.1 GCA_030152675.1 Acinetobacter sp. | reverse complement strand
GCTAAATTAGCAGTCACGATTTGACCGTTTTCGATCTGCCAAGAGGTGCCTTGATTATTACAGCCTGTTGCGATGCTGAGACGTTGGTCTTGTTGAGAGAAGCTGAGCACGATCGGTTTGTTGGTCGCGCTTGGCTGGTAGCTCCATTGATAATCAACCAATGTTTGCTGATGATTTTGTTGCTGAAGTATATTCACGGCAACATCCTTCACTTGCTGAATATCGCTAGATTGACAAGCTGCTAATGCAAATGGAAGCAGGGCAATCGCTAAAAATTTTAATTTCATTTGAATTGATACACTTTGTAAATTTTGTATAGCATAAACCATTAAAATTCAAAAATGACAACGACTTAGCTATAGTTTGGTTTTTAAAGTGTATCCGTTTTGAAACAAAAAGAATGAATTGTGATCACTTGAGTCAGCCCACGTAGAGGGCGGTTGAGCCCATGCTCAATCACAACCTGAGCAGTTGTAGTCAGGGAAGTATGGCTTTGCTGTGTTAATCGAAGCGATAAATATCCATACCCAGAGCACCCATAGAAAAACTACTGTGTACCAAACTGAAACGTAAACCGGTCCCCATGGCAAAAAACAACGGTGCAAGGTGCTCAAGGGTAGGGTGATTGCGCTGAACGTTACGAAGCGTTGGCCAATTCAGTACATCGTCATAGTGTTGATGACTGAGTTTTTGCACCACATCGTTTCGAAAACTAGAAGCCCATTCTGGTACAGCTGCTTCTGGCGCATCCCAAGAGAGTTCACGTAAATTGTGGGTAATACTGCCTGAACCAATGATCAAGATTTGCTGTTGGCGTAGGATGGCAACGGTTTGTCCAATTTTATAAATTTCGTGTGCAGACATGTATTTAGGCAGTGAAATCTCAATGACAGGAATATCTGCTTCTGGATACATATGCAACAAGGGCATCCACACGCCGTGATCGCGCGGACGGGTACTGTTGGCATGTGCACTCATCTGTGCATCGGCAAGCAGTTGTAAGATCTGTTCAGCCAACGCGGGTTGCCCTGGAGCAGGATAGCGGATCTGATACAGCGGCTCAGGAAAGCCACGAAAGTCGTGCCAAGTCTCAGGACGAATGGCAGTGCTGACCTCAAGAGCATTACTTTCCCAATGTGCTGACATAATGACGATAGCTTTGGGTGTCGGAAGATTGAGGCTGAGCCGAGCCAATGCCGGACCAACTTGTTCCGGATTGAGTGCCAGCATTGGCGAGCCATGGGAAATAAATAAGCCCGGTAGTGTTTGTAGTTGCATCACTTGACTTCACTTCTCATTTAATCTGTTCGACGGATGTATTGTGCGGTAGTTGCTATGGTAACGAAAGTCAGCAGTGTTCAACAGACTGTTCCGAAACTGCAACAGTGCGACGCTGTTTTTATCCTGCACGGTGATAGGGGTGATTGTGATTAATGCTCATGGCACGATACAGTTGTTCGATCAGCATGACGCGAACTAGTGGGTGTGGCAGGGTGAGCTTAGATAGGGACCAGTGCCAAGCCGCCGCTTGACGGACTGCCTGACTGTGTCCGTCTGGACCGCCGATGGCGAGGACGATATCTTGGCCCTCTAGCATCCAGCCTTGCATGGTGTTGGCGAGTTTTTCTGTGCTGAGCTCACGACCTTCGACTTCAAGCGCAATCATGACTTCATTGTGTTTCATTGCCGCTAAAATCGAATCACCTTCAATTTGACGATATTTTAAAATATCCGCTTCAGAATCATTTTTACCGCGTTTTGCCATCGGCAGTTCAATGATTTGAGTTTGAACAAAAGGTTGAATGCGCTTTAGGTAATCTTCAACCCCAGTCAGTACCCAGTTCGGCATTTTTTGTCCAATGGTTAAAATACGGATTTTCATAATGTCTTGAACAACTTCAGCTCAGAAAAATCCTAGTATACCCTCGAATGAATCTTGTAAAAACACCGATCCACATTACATTACTCTTCATCAAGTTTGAGTATCGTGACTGAATTAAAATCATACTGTGATGCAACTAGATAAGTGCTTAGCAGGCGACAAGGATAGATCTGGGAGTTTTAAAATGATGAATGATGAATGATGAATGATGAAGGTTTAGAGTGGAAGTTGAGCGATCATTGAGATGAATGACTCAGTACTGACGTGAACGAGCCAAAAAAACGCAGTCTTAAAAGTGTTCAAGACTGCGATAAAGTGATGATCTGTCTGGAGAATCAGAAAACCACTTAAAAAAATTAATAACAAAATGAATAGGCTTACCTTCATTATGAGGCTGAATTATTATTTTGCAAGCGCTAGCCAAAAAAGAGAGCCGAAGCTCTCTTTTTTAATGTTGTGTCGATTGTATCAAGTGTGATCGTGGATCACGCAGGGCAATCTTTCGTGAAGTTTAGTGACGTGCAGCTTTGGTGCTCGTAACATCTTTCACAATCGGCGCCTTGACCAACGGTTTCGGTTGTTCAGTCAATGCTAAGGCCAAGACTTCATCAATGTTTTTCACGGCTTTGATTTCAAGGCCTTCTTTAACATTCTGAGGAATCTCCGCCAAGTCACGTACGTTTTCTTGTGGGATAAAGACCAACTTGATGCCACCACGATGTGCAGCAAGCAGTTTTTCTTTTAAGCCACCGATGCGCATCGCACGACCACTGAGACTGGTTTCACCTGTCATCGCGATATCTGGACGAATTGGAATACCGGTAAATGCAGACACCAATGCGGTCGTCAAGGCTAAACCTGCCGATGGACCATCTTTAGGTGTTGCACCTTCAGGTAAATGCACGTGCACGTCAGTTTCTGCATAACGTTCAGGCTCAATACCCAACTCATCAGTGCGAGTACGCACAACAGTCATGGCTGCTTTAATCGACTCTTGCATCACATCGCCCAAAGAGCCTGTGGTGACAAAAGTTCCTTTCCCTTTCATGGTCGCAACTTCGATGGTGAGTAACTCGCCACCGACAGAGGTCCAAGCGAGGCCATTGACGCGACCGACTTGTGCTTCTTCTTCCGCAATGCCGTAATCAAATTTATGTACACCGAGATAATCTGGTAGATTCTCAGCATTCACATCGATCTGTAAGTTTTTAGCTTTCTTACTGACCGCTTCTTTGACGACTTTACGTGCGATCTTCGAAACTTCACGTTCTAGGCTACGTACCCCAGCTTCACGCGTATAGCGACGAACAATATCGCGAATCGCTTCTTCATGAATCGTGAGCTCTTTGGCTTTCAGACCATTATTTTTAATGGCTTTAGGCACGAGATAACGATCTGCAATATTCACTTTTTCGTCTTCGGTATAGCCCGGTAAGCGAATTACTTCCATACGGTCAAGGAGTGCTTCAGGGATATTCATACTGTTCGCAGTACAAATAAACATCACTTCTGACAAGTCGAGATCAAGGTCAAGATAATGATCATTAAACTTACTGTTCTGCGATGGATCGAGAACTTCGAGGAGGGCAGAAGCCGGATCACCACGATAGTCTTGAGCCATCTTGTCGATTTCGTCGAGTAAGAACAGCGGGTTTTTTACCCCGACTTTAGTAAGTGATTGCACGATCTTACCTGGCATCGCGCCAATATAGGTACGACGGTGTCCACGGATTTCGGCTTCATCACGTACGCCACCGAGTGCCATACGCACAAACTCACGACCGGTTGCTTTGGCAATCGACTCACCGAGAGACGTTTTACCTACCCCAGGAGGACCGACTAAGCATAAAATCGGACCACGTAATTTTTTCACCCGAGATTGCACCGCAAGGTATTCCACAATGCGTTGCTTGACTTCGTCGAGACCATAGTGGTCAGCATCGAGGATGTCTTGGGCTTTGCTTAAGTTAATACTGACTTTACTGGCGGTATTCCATGGTGTATCTAAAATCACTTCGAGATAGTTACGTACCACGGCTGCTTCACTTGATGCTGGTTGCATGGCTTTTAATTTACGGAATTCAACTTCCGCTTTTTTGCGCACATGCTCAGGTAGGTCAGCTTCGCTTAAGCGTTTTTCGATCTCAGCAACATCGTCTTCTGCACCACCATTCATGTCAGAAAGCTCACGCTGAATGACTTTCATCTTTTCATTAAGAAAGTATTCGCGTTGGTTCTTTTCCATTTGGCGTTTGACAGAATCATGCAACGTTTGCTCGATTTGTTGCTCTTCAGATTGTTGCAACAAATAGCTCATGAGCTCTTGCAGATGTGCTTCAAATTCGTTGTGTTCTAAGAATTTTTGTTTAACGTCAATATTTAAGGGCACACGTGTCGCCACGAAGAATAGCAGTTGCAATATATCTTCAATTTTATTAGCGGCTGCAATCAACTCGCGTGCATTACGCAATTTAGCTTCCGCATATTGTGCGAACAGCGTACGTAATTCTTGAATACGTGTTGTTTGTGTGTCCTGATCAATAGACATGGTGATCGGTGAAAGTGAATGCTCGGCAGTTAAATAATCATGATCATCAATAATTTTTTCTAACTTGGCGCGATATAAACCTTCGATCAGTACTTTAATGCAGTTTTCGTCATTCTCATGATTAACGACCTGCACGATCTTGGCCACGGTTCCGTATTGGTAAAGGTTGTCGTGGTCGATTTCTTCAGTAAGTGAATCTTTTTGAGCAACGACAAAAACCAGATTATCACTGTTACGCGCGACATCGACTGCTTTGATCGATTTTTCGCGACCCACAAATAATGCAATCTGCATATGCGGATAAACC
>JASLIY010000285.1 GCA_030152675.1 Acinetobacter sp. | reverse complement strand
TTTGTTTTTATGGATAATGCCTTTATCAGCCATACGGTCGATTACAGGTACTGCTTTAGTGTATGCTTCTGTTGCAACAGCATAATCACCAGCAGCGATTGCAGCGATAGTACGTTTGATATAAGTACGAACCATAGAACGTAAGCTTGCGTTGTGTTTACGTGCTTTCACATTTTGACGAGCACGTTTTTTTGCTTGAGCAGAGTTTGCCACTCGTGCACTCCTTGAAATTAGTTGGTCTGGGCGGGCTGAAAGTGCATCTGAAACAACATCAGAAGCATTGTCACCAGCCCGTAAACAAGTGCCATATTGTGATTAAACATAGCAGCGAAGTCAAGTCTTGTGACCCTTACAACGCCATTTAGTGCTAGAAATTGTGCAAAGAAAAGCTTATATGAGTGATAAGTCATGGAGATTGTTTAAAAAATGTCTAATAGAGTCGAAAAAGTTATCGTGATTGGTGCAACAGGTTTGGTGGGGCGTTGTGTATTACAACAGCTCGAGCAGTTGGCAGAATGTCAGCACGTGACGGCAGTTGTACGGCATTATGATCCGCATTTGGCTGAGCTCAAAAAGGTCAAGCAATTGCTTAGTGCTGATTTATTACAGCTCAGTGCAGAGGACGTTGACGGCTATAGTCATGCGATCAGTTGCTTAGGCACCACTATCGCCAAGGCGGGCAGCCAGATGGCATTTTACCAAGTCGATTATAAAATCAATGCGCATTTTGCCGCCTTGTTCAAAGGCAGCAATACACATTACTTATTGATCAGTGCCATGGGTGCCGATCCCAAGTCCCGATTTTTTTACAATCGGGTCAAAGGCGAGTTGGAGCACAGCGTCAAAAATCTCAATTTATTCCGCACTTCGATCCTTAGGCCTTCTTTATTGTTAGGTCAACGTCAGGAGCAACGCCGATTGGAGCAGCTCGGGCAAAAACTCTATACCCAATTGGCAGTGCTTTTACCCAAGCAATTTCGCTATAAACCCGTGAGCGCGACGCAGGTGGCTGCGGCTTTAGTCAAAGCTGCGCAAATCCAAAGCGAAAAATTTGAAATTTATGATAATTTGTTCATACAACAAGCTCATCAACTGATAAATGAGGAGAGTTCAGAATGACTTCGGCTGCTTTTGTGACCTGTGATTTACTCGACGATCACCCGGACTTAGATTTTCAAGTTGTAACACCATCACTCGATGGTAAGTTTTTTCAGAGTTATGGCGCACGTAAAAGCTTCTCTGGTCAAATCGTGACGGTGAAGTGTTTTGAAGATAATTCACGTGTTAAAGAGCTATTGGCCACAGATGGTACAGGCAAAGTGCTGGTGGTGGATGGGGGAGCTTCAATGCGCTGTGCTTTGATGGGCGATATGATCGCTGAGTCGGCAGTGAAACAGCATTGGAATGGCGTGGTGATCTATGGGTGTGTGCGAGATGTGGATGCGATTGCAACCTTGGACTTGGGCGTACATGCATTGGCCTCAATACCACGAAAAAGCCATCGTCAAGGCATAGGCGAAGTTGATATTCCTTTATATTTTGGTGGCGTCAATTTTATTTCTGGCGAATATCTCTATGCAGATAACAATGGGATCGTGGTCTGCAAACAGAAACTCGTGGACTAAATCGATCCAAATGCCGTATTAAATTGGGCGGGGTCAATACATATATGAAGGGGGCGTGTCATGTTCGGTCATCAAATCAAAGTGGTTCAAGCATTGCTATCATCAATGACTGCAGGTGGACGGGGCATGATGGGCACCCCATATCCGAAACAACCTGAAAAAATGCTGAAACTGTATGAATTTGAAGGTTCACCATTTTGTCGGCGTGTTCGTGAAGTGATGACTTTATTGAATTTGGATTATGTGGTTTATCCTTGTCCCAAAGGCGGCACGCTGTACCGTCAGCAGGTCAAGCAACTGGGTGGAAAAGTGCAATTTCCATTTCTCGTTGATGAAAACACGGGCGAGCATTTATATGAGTCGCAAGCCATTATTGATTATTTGTTTCAGCACTATGCCGAGGCGGGGAAGACCCCGAGGTCTTATCGCCATTACCCCAACATTCCCTATGCTGCCTTCGCTGGCACCTTGATCAATGCGGCACGCGGTGTCTGGGTCAATAAAGCGATCCTAAAGCGTGAACAACCAGCGCAGCTACTAGAACTGTGGGGCTTTGAAGCCAGTCCATACAGCCGTGTGGTACGTGCGCTATGTACTGAGTTGCAACTGCCTTTTATCTTCCATAATGTAGCCAAAGAGCGTTGGCAGGATCTGGGGCTGGCCGCTTTACGACTGAAGCCGGGTCCATATCATGCGCTTGAAGGGGGTAAACGAGAGCAAGTGGTTCGTGTTATGGGGCGTCAGGCACAAGATATTCAGGTGCCCTATTTACTAGACCCCAATACTGGAGTCAGTTTGTTTGAGTCGGCTCAGATCGTAGATTATCTCAACAGCCAATATGGCGCGACCACACCAGCCTAATCTGCGTATCGGCTCCGCATCTCATCTAGCGCTGCTGAGTGTAAAATCAACAAAGCCAGTCATATTTGACTGGCTTTGTTTGTGTATAACTCAAGCGTGATGCTGGAGTATGAAAGGCTTATTCAACCAATTGACCGGTATAACCTTTGATAAAGGTTAGATAGGCTGAAGATTTTTGGCCATCTGCTTTTAGGATTGAACGTTCAAGATTACCTTGATCGGTCACCAACTGTAGATCGATCTCTTTTGCAGTACGGAACGAGTTCAGGAAGCTCACTGGGACGTTGATTGAATTCGAAGAGATTTTGCTGTTCTCTTGGCTTTGATATTCAGTGGCTTGAATGGTGGAGTAGGTATACGGTTGGCCATCAATAATGAAGTTCATTTGTTTGATGTCAAACTGTTGTGGGTTGTTGATTTCTGCGGTGACTTTAAAGCCATTGCGCTTGTCATCGATCCAACGCATCGATAATTCTGGACAAATTTCATCAGCCGCACAAATAAGCGGTCCTTTGGTGACCACGCGTTCAGGGTATGAGCCCGCACACGCTGTTAACAAGGCCAAAGAAGAAATCAATGCCAATTGGATTTTCATATTATTACCTACGCTTTAGATTGTTATGTCAAAAGATTTAAATATGCTCAATTTAACGTTTTATTCTAAAAAAAGGAATACAAGAATAGGTTTTCGCCCCGAAATGTTGTGCATTTGGACTGTTCTAAGCCATCTTGTATTGCACTTGGGGCGAGAAAACCTGCTTTACAATAAAGCAGGCAGCAGGATGAGGACAATCAGCAAAGTGAAAAGGATCCACTTATAGATATAATATTTGGTGCGATTTTGTGCTTTGATCTCACGGCCCTTGGCATGGATGGCATAACCGTATTTAAAGACTTTATTAATACCGCCAGTACGGTCTTGTTCATCATTGGGGGAACTCGCACCAGACATGACTTTACGTCCAAACCAATGGTTGAAAGACTGTGCCCATGACCATTTCATTGGACGTTCAATATCACAGAATAGAATCACGCGAGTTTGATCCGATTTGTTTTGTGCCCAGTGCACATAGGTTTCATCGAACAAGGTGGCTTCGCCATCGCGCCAGCTATAACGTTCTTGGTCCACCTCAATAAAACAGTCATCGCTATTGGGTGTGCTCAGTCCAAGATGGTAACGAATTGAGCCCGCATAGGGGTCACGATGTTTGCCTAGATAACTACCGGAGGGCAGTTCAGCAAACATGGCGGCTTTTACATTTGGAATTTGTTCGAGCAGTGCCACGGTTTTTGGGCACAGTTGTGCAGCGGAAGGATGGCTATCTTGATACCATTTTAAGTAAAAACGCTTCCAGCCTCGTTTAAAAAAGGTGTTAAAACCCGCGTCATTATTGCTTTCTGCGGCTTTGATGTGATGTTGTAGTTGTAGGGCTTCATCACGGATATCTTGCCAATGATCTTGCAAGGGTTTGAGTTCTGGAAATTGTTCAAGATCAAAATAAGCGCTGTTCGGGAGACGGGAAAAGCCCGTCATAAACATATTGACCGGACCTAAAAAAGTGGAATGATCGAAAAATTGTCGTGAAAACTTTAATCTTTCTTTACCACGAAAGTGTGCGTATAAAAGACTGATGACAAAGATAGAAATAATGATAAGTGCGTACATGAATATCTATCGAAATGTGAGCTAAAAAGGAAGGGGTAAATATTAACCCAATCCGATTTAAAAAGCTTTTTTTATCCGCTCGATCCGTGCAGCAATATTGTAAAAAATTGATATAACAGGCTAAAGTCAGATTTAAGCTGACGAGTTGATGTTATAAATCATCGGGAAACTTGATCATAAAAATATAGATTAAAATTAATTGTGGGATTAATAAGCGGTTAAAGAAGCTTGGCACTGTACAAGGTGTTAAAAGCTGATATAACTAAAAATAAAGCGTTAGTAAAAAGAGTAGGAATAAATGAAAACGACAGTGAAGTATATCGTGCTTAAAAGTAAGGATTATCAATTGGGCACTTCTCTATTTGAAGAAACGCTCGATGCAGATCAGGATTACTTTGATCAAATCGCAAGCGTTATTCATTATCAAAATCATGATTTTCGGGTTATTTCCAAAGAGCTGAGTCGCAAACAACTTTCTGATGCTGATGAGATTGAAGAGAGCCAAACCATTTTGGTGAAAGTGATCGCTGTGGCTGAATAAGTTCTGGACGGTATTTTATGGGATTGATTTATCTACGCGTCTTTCTAGATCACGTTGAGTGAGATGACTTCTGTGTTTCTACACGCGCAGCAATCGACCCAAGCCACCATTGACCGTGATTATCCCGAGTGGCATCACGGTCGTCAGCACTATGCACTGTGGTATATCGAGATCCTCGATCCCGCATTGATGCACTATCTGCAACAGTTAAGACAGCAGTTTGCAGATCTGCTCTATCAGCCCAACGCACGTCAATTTCATATCAGTCTATTTATCTGTGGCTTCCGTGCCTCAGCACCAGCACAATATTGTGATGACTTCCTCGATGTGCAATTACAACAGCAGCACATGGATTTGACCCATGCTGCCGTGCGCAGATTTCAACTCAGCACAGGGCGTATTCGCAGTTTTAACAGTGCTTTGTTTCTCGAGGTGCTTGATCCTGATCAGCACTTGCAGACATTGCGCAGCATTTTGAGCGCCTCGGCGAATGAGATAGCCGCACCGCGTTATTGTGCGCATATTACCTTGGGCGTCTATGGTGATGCCTATCCTTATACGCTGGTGCATGATCGGATTGCCGCATGTGAACAGCAAGCCTTTGAGTTGAGTGTGCAACAGCTGACATTTGGCCAATACCAAGCGCAGCAACTACAAGGTCAACTCGATCCACAGCAATATTTTCAATTGGACTTAGATGCAACATGATACAACTGATTTTAGGCGGTGCACGTTCGGGTAAAAGCCGTTTGGCACAGCAATTCGCCATCGATGCCAATGTTCCGGTGATTTATATTGCAACTGCACAGGCCGGTGATGCCGAAATGCAGGCACGGATTGCCCAGCATCAACAACAACGTCCTGCACATTGGACGCTGCTTGAAGAGCCGATTGACTTGGCTGCACAGCTCTTGGCGTATGATGGTCCTGATCAGGTGATCTTGGTGGACTGTCTGACTTTGTGGATGAGTAATCTGCTCATGGCCGCAGATCCGGCCTTACAACGTCAGCAATGTGAGCAACTGTATGCGACGCTACCGAGCTTAAAATCACAATTGATCTTGGTCAGTAATGAAACGGGCTTGGGCGTGGTGCCGATGGGCCAGTTAAGCCGACGTTTTGTTGATGAAGCCGGCTGGATGCATCAGAAATTGGCCGAACTGGCAGATGAAGTACGCTTTTGCGTGGCCGGACTGAGTATGCAACTAAAAGGAAATTCAAGATGAATGCATTTGATCGCAATTGGTTTAACGCAGCGGTAAAACAGCCCAGTCTTCAGGCACAACAAGCAGCACAAGCGCGTCAATTGCAACTGACCAAACCCACTGGGTCTTTGGCTGATTTGGAGCAAGTTGCCATTCAACTGGCGGCGCTGCAAGACTGTGAACGTCCCGACATTCCCAAGCCGTGGATCAGCATCTTTGCCGGAGATCATGGTGTGATGGCGGAAAATATCTCAGCCTATCCGCAAGTGGTGACACGACAAATGCTGCAAAACTTTGCCGGTGGTGGTGCCTGTATCAGTGTAATCGCCAAAGAATATGACGCTGTGCTGCGGGTGATCGATTGCGGTACTGTGGGCGAGCCCTACGACTATGTTGGGGTTGAACGACATTGTGTACGTGCGGGCACAGCGAATTTTCGGATTCAGGCGGCCATGACTGAGGCAGAGTGTTTGGCTGCGATGCAGATCGGGCGTGACAGTGTCGCGGCAGCCGTTGCGCAAGGGGCATCGATCTATGTGGCGGGGGAAATGGGCATTGGTAATACCTGTGCCGCGTCGGCGTTGGGCTGTTTATTGTTAAATTTGCCTGCGGAACAGATGACTGGCACCGGTACCGGAATTGATGCCGGGCGTTTGGCACACAAAACCGCAGTGATTGCGCAAGCGATTGAGTTACATGCTGAAACGGTGGGTAATGATGCCTTTAAAATACTCTGCGCCGTGGGCGGACTTGAGATCGCGGCCATGACCGGTGCTTATCTGCATGCTGCGCAATTGGGCTTGCCGATGGTGATTGATGGCTTTATTAGCTCGATCGCAGCTTTAATCGCAGTACGCTTATCTGCTGAAGTGCGTGCTTGGATGCTGTTTGGGCACCAGTCTGCCGAGTTTGCGCATGCACGAGTATTGGCGGCTTTGGATGCGCAGCCATTATTAAAACTCAATTTAAGATTGGGCGAAGGCAGTGGCGCAGGTGCTGCATTGGGGCTGATTCGTTTGGCCTGTCGTCTGCACAATGATATGGCCACCTTTGCTGAAGCCGATGTGGCCGCAGATAAGATCTAGCTTGCAAGCATCTGAACGAAAAATCACATTCAATAACAGCATGACGGGGCGTTGTTTCGTCATCGTCAACTTAGGACTGACGCGATATGTTGCGCATTGATTTCCTCCGTCATGGTGAAACGGCACTGTCTGGGTGTCTGCGAGGGTCAACCGATGATGCTTTGACTGCACAGGGTTGGGCGCAGATGCATGCAGGCTTGGCGGCACAGTGGCAGACACCGTCTGCGTTGCCATGGCAGGCATTGATCAGTTCGCCGTTGCAGCGTTGTCAGCACTTTGCAGCGCAGATCGCGGCTGAGCACGATCTGCCCTTGAGGCTTGATCCACAATTACAAGAAATGCATTTTGGGGATTGGGAGGGGCAGTCCACGGCTGATTTATATCAACATTTTCCAGATGCTTTGGCCCAATTTTGGCAGCAACCGACGCAATTCACTCCACCCAATGCAGAGCCATTATTACAGTTTCAACGACGTGTGTTGGGGGCTATGCAGCAGCTCCAGCAGCAGATGCAGGTTGAGCAGTGGCAACGAGTTCTGGTGGTCAGTCATGGCGGTGTGATCAAGTTATTAAAAAGCATGGCGTTGGCACAACCACTGGATCAACTGTTGCAACAGTCAGCTGAGTTAGGTCAGTTGCATGCTTTTGAATATGATGCGGCTGGACAGCTGCACTATCGAGGGACAGATTGATGATGCCCTTACTGATTGCATTGCAGTTTTTGACCGTGATCCCGATCCAACTCAAGCGTATGCCCACGGCGAGGGAAAATGGTCTTTCGGTGCTGTATTATCCGGTGGTGGGGGCTCTGATTGGCGGCTTGCTCTATGGTTTGGCGTTGCTACTGTTGCCGGTGCCGGATCTACTTTCGGCAGTATTAATCATGAGTCTGTGGGTGATCTTGAGTGGTGGCTTGCACCTAGATGGTTTGGCAGATACTGCGGATGCGTGGGTGGGCGGTTTTGCAGATCGACAGCGCACCTTGCAGATTATGAAAGATCCTCGCTGTGGCCCGATCGGAGTACTCAGTTTGGTTTGTGTGTGTCTGATTAAAGTGGCTGCGGTGTCACTGCTATTGGCGCAGCAACAGCTTTGGGCGTTGATTCTATTTCCGATCCTTGGGCGTCTAGCCCCATTATTCTTACTGATCAGTTGCGACTATGTACGCGCCAATGGTATTGGCAGTTCAATTGCTGCGAGTTTGCCGAAGTGGGGCGTGGTTGTGGTGCTGATCATGGGGTTTGCGATCTCAGCTTTCTTTGGGGTGTTGGGCTGGGGCAGTGCTTTGATCGCGTTGCTCTTATTGATGCTCTTAAGACTGGCGTTTATACGCCGCCTTGGGGGGATTACTGGGGATTGTATCGGTGCCAGTGTTGAGTTGGTTGAAGTGGTGGCATTGCTGAGTTTTGTGCTGTTGATCTTTTATCTTTAAAATTTATTTTTTGCGTTGTTTGGGGGCAGTCACAAAGCCGCTATAAGCCATCATCAGCGGGAGGCCGAGCTGCCTGAGGAGCGCCGTGCGAGAATGCGGATGCCTTTTGGCTTCGTCTTTTAAATAGCGTCGAAATTGTTGATTAAATCCGGCTCGAGGATGTTGAGCCAAGACCTGACTGCGAAACTGTAATGGAATGCTGCTCAGGTCTGTTCCAATCACATCACAGGCCGTGGCTTGTTGCAGCAAAATCACCTCAGTACTGAGATTACGATCATATTCATCCAAATAGCCGTTCATATGTAGGCAGATCGCATCCGCGATGTTATGGGTTTTATCGGCTGGATAGTGGTGTTGATGACAGAGTTGCTCCGCCTTGAGTGCGCTGACATAGGTAAAGCAATGACAGCCGGCATTGGCTTGTGCATCGTTTAGACCGAGGTCATGCATCAGACTGGCAATGGTTAAACTTTCAAGGTCATAGTGCCAGCTTTTATGTTGAGCGATCGCAATCGCCCAATATAGACTTCGCCAGGAGTGGTCGATCAGGGCGATTGAGCTGCAATGTTCGAGTGCATCAATGGCTTCTTTGACGATCGCGGTATCGGGGAGTTTGACTTGTCCGAGATCCAATTCTATTGGGGTAATTTTAGGGTTGAGAAAACGTTGTGCATAAGCAATCGAGACGGGCATCAGTACTTGTTGTATCAGTTTTAATTTTTCTTTGGCGCTGAGACGGCCTTGATGTCGTGTCATCCATTCACGTGATCCAATCATCTTCTTGGGCATCCTGTATGATTAGGGGGTGTTAGAGCTGTAATATTAATTAGAGTAATTGCTCTAAAAATAACTGGATTGATGAGTTAACAATATAGTCCCTGTGTAAAAGATGCGCCGGCTTAAATCTCCTGACCCATCATGCATTTTAAAAAAGCAAAACCCCTCAAAATAAAATAGCCTAAGCTATAAG
>JASLIY010000276.1 GCA_030152675.1 Acinetobacter sp. | reverse complement strand
CGCCGCGACGGACTGGTTCAAAATACCCTAAGATTGTTAAAAAAAGAATTACCAGAAATGGTCTTGATCACCGATGGCGCACTTGATCCCTATACCACGCATGGTCAAGATGGCATTTTGGATGATCAAGCTTATGTACTGAATGATGAAACCGTCAACTGCTTGATTCAACAAGCACTCAGCCATGCCGAAGCTGGTGCAGATGTATTTGCGCCAAGCGATATGATGGATGGCCGCGTGGGTGCAGTTCGTCAAGCACTTGAAGCCAATGGCTTTATTGACACCAGCATCATGGCCTACTCCGCTAAATATGCATCTAGTTTTTACGGCCCATTCCGTGATGCGGTGGGTTCAGCCAGCAACTTAAAAGGTGCCAACAAATATACCTACCAAATGGATGTTGGCAATCGCGCTGAAGCCCTGCATGAAATTGCACTGGATATTCAAGAAGGTGCAGATATGGTCATCGTCAAACCGGGCATGCCTTATCTTGATGTGGTACGCGAAGTTAAAGATAGCTTTGGTGTGCCGACCTTTGTGTATCAAGTCAGTGGTGAGTATGCGATGTTGGCAGCCGCGATTCAAAATGGCTGGTTGTCCGAAGATGTGATCCTTGAATCTCTCATGTGTTTCCGCCGTGCCGGTGCAGATGGGATTTGGACCTACTATGCCGAAGAAGCGGCACGTAAACTCAAACACATGGACTGATTTATCGATTCAAGACACTGAGAGCATGATGCATATCGCCATAATCGGAGCAGGCGTCAGCGGTCTGCTCACTGCTTTAGAACTACTCCAGCACGGCTGTTCTGTCAGCATTTTTGATCAACAGCATGCAGGCCAAGCCGCTTCATGGGCCGGCGGGGGTATCCTCTCGCCGATGTATCCATGGCGTTATGCACCAGCGGTCAATCAACTGGCGCAGTTTGGCAAACGCTTTTATCAAGATTGGAATCAGCAACTGGCGCCTCACACCGAGATCGACTTTCAAATCCATGACAGCGGCATGTTGATCTTCGATCAAGCCGACTTCGCTCAAGGGCTGGCATATCGCGAACGCTTTCAAGAGCCGATGCAACGCTGCGAATATGTGACGCAAACGCGATTGCAACGTTTAAATCCACGTCTATCCAGCCAACTTGATCAAGCGATTTACTTCCCTGAACTGTCCAATATCCGCAATCCTCGGCTATTACAATCCATCATTCGCTATTTACAACACCATCCGCGAGTACAACTGCATCAACAGCACAGCATCACCCAGTTGCATAGCATCAAAGATCGCATCACCTCGATCAGCACTGCCGAGGGTCAGCATTTTTATGCGGATCAGTTTGTGATCGCCAGCGGCGCTTGGTCTGCACAATGGGCTGATCAGCTTGAATTGAATATTCCAGTACAGCCAATCCAAGGCCAAATGCTGCTATTTAAAACCCCAGCCGATTGGCTTCCGACCATGTGTATGAATCAAGTCATGTACCTGATTCCACGGCGTGATGGTCACATCGTTTGTGGATCGAGTGTGCGCCAGTGTGGCTTTGATACCCGTCCTGATGCCAAGGTCAGTCGTGATATCTTGCAGGCGGCGGTGCAGATGGTGCCTGAGTTGGCGCAGTTCCCGATCGTACAGCAATGGGCCGGTCTACGTCCGGGTTCACCCGATGGTGTGCCCTATATCGGGCAGATGCCACAACATCACAATCTCTGGGCCAATTTTGGTCACTATCGCAATGGTCTCTGCATGGGGCCTGCTGCTGCACGCTTACTGCGGCAGTTGATGCTCAAGCAAGACACCTTGGTCGATCCAAGCGCATATAGCACGGCTCGCCTCAAGCAAAATTTTGCTGTGGCGGGTTGATTTCAGCAAGTTCTCAGGCGCATGATAAAACGGTTGCATTGGTACAGATCATAAACATCACAAATATAAGAGCAGCACCTGAGAACAACTTAAAAGCCTCAATAACAACACCAAGAGGAAACAAGTATGCGCGACTTAAATCGTTTGTTTATATTGAGCTTCAGCGGTCTTTTGCTGTTGAACTCGAGCTCAGCATTCAGCGAGCCAACACCGACTAGCAGTACAGCGATGACTCACGATCATAATGAAAACACCATCTTCCATCCTGTGGTCGCACAACATGGCATGGTCGCCTCGGGACAACATCTTGCTACGCAAGTGGGGATCGATATCCTCAAACATGGGGGCAATGCTGTCGATGCCGCCGTGGCTGTTGGCTTTGCATTGGCCGTGGTATTACCCAATGCTGGTAATCTCGGAGGTGGCGGTTTTTTACTGTTACACGATGCCAAGACCCGTCAAAATATTGCACTCGACTTTCGTGAAGTGGCACCGCAAAAAGCCAGCCGCGATATGTATTTAGATGTCAAAGGCGAGGTCATTAAAGATCAATCTTTGTATAGCCACAAAGCCATTGCTGTCCCCGGCACGGTGGCTGGATTAGAATATGCCTTGAAAAAATGGGGCAGTCTCAGTTTGGCTGAGGTCATGGCACCGGCGATTCAGCTTGCGGATCAGGGGTTTATCGTGAGTCCCGTACTGGCTAGCGTTTTTGACGAGGAAAAAGATCACTTATCTCAATGGCCCAGTACCAAACAGATCTTTTTTAAAGACAATCAACCACTCAAAGCGGGTCAGCGTTTAGTCCAAAAGGATTTGGCGCAGTCTTTACGACGGATCGCAGCACAAGGCTCAGGCGCGTTTTATCACGGGGAAATTGGCGACAAAATCATTGCGGAAATCCAGCAACATCAAGGTTTGATGCAAAAACAAGATCTG